>NZ_JABWRU010000019.1:0-103686 GCF_014269165.1 Pseudomonas sp. SWRI68
ACCCACGACACCCCGCCCTCCCCGCTGTCGGCCCACGGCGGCCGGATGCTGCAAGTGCCCCTGCACGAATTGCATAATGGCCGGCTTGCCCCGGTTGCCAGCAAACACCTGCGCCTGCCCTGCAAGGCACTGAAGACCTTGGGCGTTGCCGCAGACCAGGCGATCTGCGTGGCCATGCCTGCCGCCAACATGGCCCCGCTGATCCCGCAGGAGGCCACCTTGGCTGTGGACCTGGGCATGACCCAGGTAATCGAGGGCGAAACCTACGCCCTGCTGCACAATGGCACGCTCAGGGTAAACAACCTCAGCCTCGGCCAGCATGGCACCCTGTACCTGCACAGCCACGACCGGCGCAACTACGCCGTCGAGCGCTACACCCGCGCCCAACGCCAGGCACAGGGCCTGGAGATTATCGGCTGGGTCTTCCACTGGTCGCATTTCCGCCGGCAGCGCCCCGGCTGAAACACACTGTGCCATTTTTTGCTGGGCATCCTGCGCGAGCCCTTGTATGCTACGCGGCACATTTAGCCCCGACCGGCGCAAGCCGCGGTCCAGAGGGCTCGGCGACACCCCATACGGGCGTTTGCCATCTCTATCAGGTCCTTGTGACCACACAGTTAAGGCGGTTGCGGCTTACCATAAATTAGTCGGAAGCGTCCCCGAGAAGCCGGCCACAAGCCGGCTTTTTAATGCCTGCAGAAAATGCAGGACGATGGCAAAGCCCGCTGCGCCACCACCCTCACCTGCCATCAGAACCGCGCCACCATCCCCATCCGCACCGTGCGCCCCGGTGCCGGCATGAAGCTCTGCGCCAGCGGATCCAGGTAATAGCGATCGGTCAGGTTCTGCAGCGAAACATTCACCTCGGTGTTCTCCAGCAACTTGTACTTGAGGAACAGATCGAACAGTGCCACCGAGCGGTACTCGACCTGCGGCGTGGTGGCGCCGGACTGCCAGGGTTTGTCGAGGGTGCTGGTGGGGCCGGAGGTGTAGGTCACGCGCCCGCCCAGCGTCAACGCCTCGTCGAAGAAGCGCAGGCCGGTGGTCAGGTTGCCTGAGAAGCGCGGCGGGTTTTGGGTGTTGGTGTAGGAGCCCATGAAGCTGCCCGGGGTGCAGTTGGGCGTGTCCTGGGTCTTCTGGTAGGGGTTGGCCGTGGCGCGCAATTTGCTGGCAAACGCCGCGTCGCAGGTTTCGGTCTTGAGGTAGTAAGTGGCCGACAGGTCGGCGAACACGCGGCCGGCGTCGTAGTGCGATTGCAGCTCAAGGCCACGGGTGCTGAAACTGTCGGTGTTGCTGAAGGTCATCTGGCCCCACAAACCTGGGCTTGGGTCGTAGTAGCGGGTGATGTAATTCTTGATGTGGTTGTCGAAGAAGGCCAGTTTGATCGCCGCCGAGTCGTGCGCGGTAAAGAGGTTGTCGCGCAAGGCGCTGACGCCGATTTCCCAGCTCTGCGAGCGTTCAGGCTTGAGGCTTTTGCCGGGGGTGACTTGCTGGGTGCCCTGGCTGGTCTCGAACAGTGAAGGCAGGCGCAGGCCTTGGGTGTAGGTGACGTAGAAGAACGTGTCGGGTATCAGCTCGACATTGATGCCGAAAGCCGGCGCGAAGCCGCCGCCGCTACTGCTGCCCTGCGGGGTGTGGTCGTAGCCTGTGACCACGCTGCTGATGCCTTCTGGGTTGACCTCCACGCGGGTCGCACCGAAGTCGTTGAAGCGCACGCCGTTGAACGGCTCGTTGCTGTTGCCGAAGACGATGCCGTTGTTCAGGCGCGGGTCGGTGGCGTCGGTGTACTGGCCGTTCTGGTCGGGGAACCAGGTCATGCTGCCCCAGCCCTTGGGGCCGCTCGCCGAGATATAGCGCACCTCGCGATCCTCACGCCGGGCGCTGGCCAGCACGGTGTTGTCCTTGGTGCGGAAGTGGCTGTACCGGCCACCACCCCACAGGGTCAGTTGCTCGATCGGCTGGTACTCGAGCTTGCCGTTGAAGCTGAACGCCTGCCTGGATGCATCGCGCAGGGTGCGGTTGGCATCGATGTCGTGCTGGGTGATCAGCACATTCTTCTGCGGTTGCAGGTCTTCAAGCTGGAACGCGCCGCCCAGGTCCAGTGTGAAGTCGCCATGGGCGGTCTGGAATTTGGAGACGTTGCTCAGGTCGCCGCCGATGCGGCGGTTGTCCTGGCGTGTCCAGCTGCGGTCCGTACGAAACAGCTGGGAAACCGGTGCAGTCCATGACGAACTCAACGTGCTGGTCTTGGCGTCGGTCATCCACAGGTTGCTGGTCAGGTCGACCCACGGGTTACCGGCAGGCAGGTAGTGATAGCGCGCGGTGTAGGTATCGATCTTCACCTCGCCCAGGGGGTACTGGTAGATACCCGCAGTGCCGTAGCGGTAGATGTCAGAAGGCATGATTTCGGCGCTACGCCCATCGTAGCGGCGGTAGCCCAAGTCCAAGGTGTGATCGTCGGCGATGCGCCAGGTGGCCTTGAGCAGGTACGAGTCGGTTTTCGAGGAAGAGTTGAGCACTTCCTCGCCCGCGTTGTAGGTGCTCGCCACGCTGGGCTGTTCACTGCCGTACTGGTTATAGATGCGGTAGCGATCCTGGCCCTTCTTGCCGGAGAAATAGTTACCTTGATTGCGGTGCGCATATGCCGCCACCACGTCCAGGCGCTCGCTGGTGAAGGCAAACGCGGCACTGCCAGATTCAGCCTCGGAGCCGAACAGGCTGGCGCGGTTGTCGCGGGGTGGCGCGGTGAGGTTTTCATCCTTGGCGCTGGCGCTGCGATGAGCGGGGGCTACGCCGTTGTCCCAGAGGTCGCCCTTGAGGCGCACGCCGACCTGGTTGCCGTCGACCAGAATGTCCTGCACGCCGATAGTCTGCATTTCAACCGTGCCGCCAATCGCCCCAGACTTGGTCGACGGGCCTTTGTTCACGGTCAGGCTGCTGATCAGGTCGGGGTCGATATAGCTGCGTTGCTGGGTGCCGCCATAACCGCGATAGACGTCCAGGGCCTGCTCCGAACCATCGACCTTGACTGCCACCCGGCTCTGCCCCTGGATACCGCGGATGTTGACGTCCAGGGCACCGCCATTGCGCGTGTCACCGACCTGCACGCCGGGCACGCCGTTGAGCAGATCGCCTGCGGAAACACGGCCGAAGCGGTCGATCTGTTCGCTGTTCAGGTGCACCGAAGAGCGTGGCGCCCTGTAGGTATCCGCCTCTGGCCCCTGGGCGGCGGCCTCGACCATCGTCGGCGATAACTCGGCCGCCGCATTCGGCGCAGCACGCTGGGCGATCAGCACGTAGCTGCCGGTCGAGCTCGGCACCAGTTGCAACCCGGCGTTGGCCAGCAACCGCTGGATACCCTCGCTGACTGTATACCGGCCCTTCAAGGCCGGCGCCGTACGCCCACGGGTCAACTCAGGGTCGTAGGACACCAGTAGCCCGGACTGGCTGGTGAAGCTGCCCAGGGCTGCGCCCAGCGGGCCCGGGGCAATGTTGTAGTCACGCGGTGTGGCATCGTCCAGGCGGGTGGCGGCGAGCGCAGCCGTGCCGGTGTCCTGTGCCAGGGCCAGGCTGCTGTTCAACAGGCCGGCGCCGCAGCAGCCGATCATCGTGCAACGCAGGGCAAACGTGATGGGCGCCAGGCAAAGTCGAGGGCGCGGAGCAGGTGAAGGACAACGTACTGGGAGCATGCTTATCTCGCTCGTAGGGTTTGCGCCCACCACTGGCTGCGGGCTGTTACCTCCTCTGTCGCACGAGATCGAAAAAAGGATATGGGGGCATGAGCACCGGCTGAATTTACCGATTCGGCCTTGTGATCTGAGCAATTCTAGTGATAATGGTTTTCATTTGCGACCGTCATGTACCGATTCAACCGACGATGAATGCGCCCTTTTCCCCGCCGAACAGTACCGAGCCGTGCAGCGTCGAGACGCTGTACATCGAGAATCACGCCTGGTTACGCAACTGGCTCGCCTACCGGCTGAGGTCGTGGGGGCGCGGCGTGGCCGATGATCTGGCGCACGATATCTTCTTGCGGGTGCTGACCAGCCGAGAGGGCGCGCGGGCCGAACCGATCCGCCAGCCGCGCGCCTACCTGACCCGCATCGCCAATTGCGTACTGGTCAGTTGGCGCCGCCGGCAGTCGCTGGAACGCGCCTGGCTCGAAGCCCTGCTGCTGCTGCCAGAACCCGAGCACCCTTCGCCTGAGCTGCAAAGCGTGATCCTGGAAACCCTGCACGAGATCGATGCGCTGCTCGACACCTTGCGCCCACGGGTCAGGCAGGCGTTTCTGATGGCGACGCTGGACGGCATGAAGCAGAAGGACATCGCCGTAGCCCTGAACATCGCATTGCCGACCGTCAAGAAGTACATCCACGAGGCCTACCTCACCTGCCTGACGCAGATGCCCGATGAATAGCGGCACTGCCACGCTTGACGCTGCCATCCCCCAGCAGGTGCTTGCCCAGGCGGCCTCCTGGCTGATGCTGATGCAGGAGGGGCCGTTGCTGCCGGCCCAACAGCGCGAGCTGGAGCGCTGGCGGCTTGCCAGTGCCGACCACGAGCGCGCGTGGAAACGGGCGCAGCACCTGCTCACGCGCCTGGGCAGCGTGCCGCCCACGCTGGCCAAGCAGACCTTGGACCGCCCGACGGGCAGGCGCGCCGTGCTGCGCGGGCTGCTCCTGCTGATGGGCGTCGCCCCCCTCAGTGGGTGGGCATGGCGCTCGCAGGTCGGCGACTACCGGACGTCGCTGGGCGAGCGCCAGCACGCACGGCTGGCCGACGGCACGCAGATCACCCTCAACAGCGACAGCGCGGTGGACGTGCTGTTCGATAGCGCGCAACGCTTGCTGCACCTGCGCCGGGGCGAGCTGTACATCGTTACCGCTGCCGACCCCCGCCCACTCCTGGCGCAGACCCAGCAGGGCCAGTTGCTTGCCCTGGGCACGCGGTTCAGCGTGCGCCAACTGGCCGATGAAACCGTGCTCGCCGTCTATGAAGGCGCTGTGCAGGTACGCCCTGAGCGCGCCAGCGTGGCACCAGGCGAGCACATCATCCGGGCCGGGCAACAAGTGCGCTTCAGCCGTGAGCACCTGGGCAGCATCGAGGCGGTGCGGGAAACCACCCTGGCTTGGCGTAACGGGCTGCTGGTGGCCGACGACATGCCGCTGCGCCAGTGGACCCAAGAACTGACGCGCTACACCGACCAGCACCTTGAATGCGACCCTGCCCTGGGCGAGCTGCGGGTGTCTGGCACGTTCCCGGTCGATGACTTGCCACTGGCCTTGGCCATGCTGGCGCAAACCTACAGGCTGCAGGTTCGCCCGACCGGCCGGCAGGTGTTGATCAGCCGTTGACCACCCTATACGACCGAGCGAGATTCCCCGATGAGCAAGATGCCCCTGTACCTGGCCATGGCCCTGGCCCTGGCTGCGCCCGCCGCTTTGGCCAAGCCGGAACGCGAGCAGAAGATGGACACGTCACTGCTGCAGCGCCAGGACCTGGCCTACCGCTTCAGCCAGCTGGACCTGGATTCGGCCGACGGCCAGCGCCATTACCGCCTGTGGGTCGGCAAACCGGACCGCCCAGCCCCCGCCGCAGGCTACCCGGTGCTGTGGATGCTCGACGGCAATGCCGCGCTGGGCGCGCTGGACAGCGCACAGCTGAGCAAGCTCGCCGCAGGCCAGGCGCCGTTGCTGGTGGCCGTGGGTTACCAGACCGATCAGCGTATCGACCGAGCTGGGCGGACCTATGACTACACCCCGTCGGTACCCGGGCAGGCGCAGCAGCGTGACCCGCTGACCGGCCAACCCAGCGGCGGCGTGGATGCGTTCTTCGACCTGCTGAGCCAGCGCATGCGGCCGAGGGTGGCCGCCGTGGCGCCGATCGACCTGCAGCGGCAAACATTGTGGGGGCATTCCTATGGTGGCCTGGCGGTGCTGCATGCGCTGTTTACCCGGCCGGCCGAGTTCAGTGACTACGCAGCGGCCAGCCCGTCGTTGTGGTGGCGTGACGGGGTGATTGTTGGCGAAGCCCAGGGGCTGCAACAGCGTTTGGGTGATCACCGCCCGAGGTTGCTGCTGATGCGTGGTGGCGACGAGCCTTCGAGCCCGCGTGCATCTATGAAAAGCGATGGGGAGCAGCCGGCGCAGGCGCTGGCAGCGGACCTGGCCGACGTGCAGGGTTTGCAGGTGCGGTTCGAACGGTTTGACGGATTGGGGCATGGGCCGATGTTGCCGGCCTCGCTGAAGAAAGTGATCGACGAGATGTCTCGGTAAACCTGGTCCGGCCTCCTTCGCGGGGCAAGCCCGCGCCTACTGGATCACCACGGGTTCTGAAGGCGACGGAAGCCCTTCTGTTGCTTCGGTTTCACCGCCCACGGTCGCCTAAGGTCTTAGCCGCGCGGGTTGCCAGCAGGGTGGCACTGTGCTGTATGCTTGGCCGGTCTTCAGGGCGGGGTGCAAGTCCCCACCGGCGGTAAATCGAAAGATGAGCCCGCGAGCGCCCCGGCCATGCCGGGGGTCAGCAGATCTGGTGAGACTCCAGAGCCGACGGTCATAGTCCGGATGAAAGAAGGCGTCAGGCAGGGGCCATTCGGGCGCCTCTGCGCGCGCGTTTTGTTCGCCCCGAGACGTTCATCGATCATTCACGAGGAGCGTTTCATGTCACCTATGCTGCAAAAGCAATTCCCCAACCTTTCTGCCGCCATCGCCGCCTTCCAGGCCGGGCGCCCCGTGCTGCTGCTGGACGACGACGACCGCGAGGACGAAGCGGACATCATCGCCGCCGCCGAAAACATCTCGTTGCAAACCATGGCCATGATGATTCGCGACTGCAGCGGCATCGTCTGCCTGTGCCTGGACGAAGCCACCGTGGACGCACTGCAGCTGGCGCCGATGGTGCAGAACAACCAGGCGCGCCACGGCACCGGCTTTACCGTCACCATCGAAGCGGCCGAAGGCATCACCACCGGCGTTTCGGCGCACGACCGGATTACCACCATCGCGGCGGCGCTAAGCTCGACAGCCGAGCAACGCCATATCGTCAGCCCTGGCCACGTGTTCCCGCTGCGTGCGCGCAACGGCGGGGTACTGACCCGTCGTGGCCATACCGAGGGTTCGGTAGACCTGGCGCGCCTGGCCGGGCTGCGGCCGGCAGCGGTGCTGTGCGAGCTGATGAACCCCGATGGCAGCATGGCCCGCGGGGAGCAGGTGGCGGTGTATGCGCGGCAGTACAATTTGCCGGTGCTGACCATTGAAGAGCTGGCGCAGTATCGCGAGGCGATGGTGGCCCGCGAAGCCGAGATTGCCTGATAAACCGGCGGGGCCGCGCTGCGGCCCCAAAGCCTGGCTGACGTTCACAAGTTTGCTCCCCCCGCCCTGCTCTGCTAGTGTCGCGCCGTTAAGAACGCCACCGAGACAGCCGCCATGGCCCGCAAAAAAGCCTCCCTCGATTTCGAGCAATCCCTCGCAGACCTGCAAGCCCTGGTCGAGCGCCTGGAGAACGGCGAGTTGTCGCTGGAAGATTCGCTGGCCGCCTTCGAGCAAGGCATCGCCCTGACCCGCGATTGCCAGGGCGCACTGGCCCAGGCCGAACAGAAGGTGCAGATTCTTCTGGAACGCGACGGCGAGCTGGCAGCCCAACCCTTCGACGCCGAGCCGCAAGCATGATCAACAGCTACCAGGCCAACTGCCAGGCCCGCGTCGACGCCGCCCTCGAACCCCTGTTCGAAGCGCCAACCAAAGAGCTCGAGCGGCTCTATGCCGCCATGCGCTACAGCGTGATGAACGGCGGCAAGCGTGTGCGCCCGCTGCTCGCCTACGCGGCCTGCGAAGCGTTGGGTGCGCCTGCCGAACAGGCCAATGGCGCGGCCTGCGCGGTCGAGCTGATCCACGCGTACTCGCTGGTGCATGACGACCTGCCGGCGATGGACGACGACGACCTGCGCCGCGGCCAGCCCACCACCCACAAAGCCTTCGACGAAGCCTGCGCCATCCTGGCCGGTGACGGCCTGCAGAGCCTGGCCTTCAGCGCCCTGCTCGACACGCGCCTCAGCCCGCAGTCCGACACCCTGCGCCTGGCCATGGTCCAGGCCCTGGCCAAGGCTGCCGGCCCGGCGGGCATGGTCGGCGGCCAGGCCATCGACCTGGGGTCGGTGGGTATCAAGCTGGACCAGCAAGCCCTGGAATTCATGCACCGGCACAAGACCGGTGCGCTGATCGAAGCCAGCGTGCGCCTCGGCGCCCTGGCCAGCGCCCGCGCCGAACAGGCGCAACTGGATGCCTTGCAGACCTACGCACAGGCCATCGGCCTGGCGTTCCAGGTGCAGGACGACATCCTCGACGTAGAAAGCGACACCGCCACCCTGGGCAAGCGCCAGGGCGCCGACATCGCACGTGACAAACCGACCTACCCGGCCCTGTTGGGCCTGGAAGCCGCCAAGGCCTATGCCATCGAACTGCGCGACCAGGCGCTGGTCGCATTGCAAGGGTTTGGGGAAAATGCCGAGCCCCTGCGGGCGCTGGCACGCTATATCGTCGAACGCCGCAACTAAGCACCGACGCCAATCCCGCACAACCCGTGGTCGAATGGGCACTTTTCCCACAATGGGGTAAACTGCCGCGTCTTCACACCTATAACGACTCGCCTGATGCCCACGACGTTTCAAGAGATCCCCCGCGAACGCCCGGTCACGCCGTTGCTCGACCGCGCTGACACGCCTGCCGGCCTGCGCCGGCTGGCCGAAGCCGACCTGGAGACCCTGGCCGACGAGTTGCGCCAGGAACTGCTCTACACCGTGGGTCAGACCGGTGGGCATTTTGGCGCCGGCCTGGGCGTCATCGAGCTGACGATCGCCCTGCACTACGTCTTCGACACCCCGGACGACCGGCTGGTGTGGGACGTCGGCCACCAGGCCTACCCGCACAAGATCCTCACCGGCCGCCGCCAGCGCATGCTCAGCCTGCGCCAGAAGGATGGCATCGCCGCCTTCCCGCGTCGCAGCGAGAGTGAATACGACACCTTCGGCGTCGGCCACTCCAGCACCTCGATCAGCGCAGCGCTGGGCATGGCCATCGCCGCCCGCCTGCAGAACAGTGCACGCAAGTCGATCGCGGTGATCGGCGACGGCGCCCTGACCGCCGGCATGGCTTTCGAGGCGTTGAACCACGCCCAGGAAGTCAACGCCGACATGCTGGTGATCCTCAACGACAACGACATGTCGATTTCGCGCAATGTCGGCGGCCTGTCCAACTACCTGGCCAAGATCCTCTCCAGCCGCACCTACGCAAGCATGCGCGAGGGCAGCAAGAAGGTGCTCTCGCGCCTGCCTGGCGCCTGGGAAATCGCCCGCCGCACCGAGGAATACGCCAAAGGCATGCTGGTCCCAGGCACCCTGTTCGAAGAACTGGGCTGGAACTACATCGGCCCGATCGACGGCCACGACCTGCCGACCATGATCGCCACCCTGCGCAACATGCGTGACCTCAAGGGCCCGCAGTTCCTGCACGTGGTGACCAAAAAGGGCAAGGGCTTCGCCCCGGCCGAAGTCGACCCGATCGGCTACCACGCCATCACCAAGCTCGAACCTGCCGACAAGCCCGCCGCGCCGAAGAAGCCCAGCGGGCCCAAGTATTCCGCTGTGTTCGGCCAGTGGCTGTGCGACATGGCCGCCAGCGACAAGCGCCTGGTCGGCATTACCCCGGCGATGAAGGAAGGCTCTGATCTGGTCGACTTCAGCGAACGCTACCCGGAGCGCTACTTCGACGTGGCAATTGCCGAGCAGCACGCGGTGACCCTGGCTGCAGGCATGGCCTGCGAAGGCAGCAAGCCGGTGGTGGCGATCTATTCGACGTTCCTGCAGCGCGCCTATGACCAATTGATCCACGACGTGGCGGTGCAGAACCTCGATGTGCTGTTCGCCATCGACCGCGCCGGCCTGGTCGGCGAAGACGGCCCGACCCACGCCGGCAGCTACGACCTGTCGTACCTGCGCTGCATCCCCGGCATGCTGGTGATGACCCCGAGCGACGAGAACGAGCTGCGCAAGATGCTCACCACCGGCCATCTGTACAACGGCCCGGCGGCGGTGCGCTACCCACGCGGTACGGGCCCCAACGCGCCGATCAGCAGCGACCTTGAACCCTTGGAGATCGGCAAGGGCGTCATCCGCCGCCAGGGTGAGAAGGTCGCCTTGCTGGTGTTCGGCGTGCAGCTGAGCGAGGCCTTGCAGGCTGCCGAGCAGATCAATGCCACAGTGGTCGACATGCGCTTCGTCAAGCCGCTGGACGAGGCACTGGTACTCGAACTGGCTGCCAACCATGAGCTGCTGGTAACCATCGAAGAGAACGCCATCATGGGCGGTGCGGGGGCTGCCGTGGGCGAGTTCCTGGCCAGCCAGGCGGTGACCAAGCCGCTGCTGCACCTGGGGCTGCCAGACCTTTATGTCGAGCATGCCAAGCCTGCGCAGATGCTGGCAGAGTGTGGGCTGGATGTGGCTGGGATCGAGGCTTCGGTCAAGGCTCGGATGGCCAAGCTCGGGCTGTAATCCTTGGGGCCGCTTTGCGGCCCATTCGCGGGACAAGCCCGCTCCCACAAGTACATCACTCTTCTCGAGAACAGTGACAAACCTGTGGGAGCGGGCTTGTCCCGCGAATAGTCTGGAACTGCCCATGAAAATCCCGAGCTTCACCGCCACCCTCCTGTGCCTGCCACTTCCGCTCCTGGCCGCTGAACGCGACAACGCCCTGAAACTGCCCGACGTCCTGATCAGCGCCAACCGCCAGGTCGAGTCGCGCACCGCCACCAGCGCCGCCAATACCGTCTTCACCCGCGCCGACATCGACCGCCTGCAACCCACCAGCGTCACCGACCTGCTGGCCCGTGTCCCAGGCGTGCAAGTGGCCCCCACCGGCGGGCGCGGCAGCGTGCCCGGCATTTTCATCCGCGGCACCAAGGCGGCGCAGAGCCTGGTACTGGTGGATGGCGTACGCATCGCCAACGCCACCTCTGGCGACAGTGGCCTGCAGTTTCTCGACGTTGACCAGATAGAGCGTGTCGAGGTGCTGCGCGGCTCCCGCTCGGCGGTATACGGCAGCGACGCCATGGGTGGCGTGATCCAGATCTTCACCCGCCGCAGTAGCGGCCCCGGGCTGCAGCCACGCCTGCGCCTGGCCGCCGGCAGCAACCAGACCTGGCAGCGCAGCCTGGGCCTGTCCGGTGGCGACGGCGCCACCCGCTTCAACCTGGGTGCCAGCCTGGACGAGACTGCCGGCATTGACGCCACAGGCCCCTCCTTTGCCAGCGACGGCGATCATGATGCATTCCGTAACAAGTCACTCAACCTGAGCCTCAGCCACACCTTCGGCGAACGCTTCGAGGCAGGCCTGAACCTGCTCGACAGCCGCGGGCGCAGTGAATACGACAATCCGTACGGTGGCTTTGACCCGGTCACTTTCGAAAGCTTCGGGCAAAAACCCTACACCGACTTCAGCGTCAGCAGCCTGGGCACTTACTTCGACGCCCAGCTCAACAACACCTGGCATTCACGCCTGGAGCTTGCCCACAGCGAAAACCGTGACGACAAACGCGACAAGCTCAGCGATGAGCACTCCGTGTTCAACACCTATCGCGATCAGGTTACCTGGCAAAACGACCTGGCCCTGGGTGAGCAGCACAACCTGTTGATCGGCGGCGATTGGTACGAAGACCGCGTGCACGCCAACACCGATTTCAACAAGGACAGTCGCTGGAACCGCGCCGCCTTCATTCAGCATCGGTACAAGGGCGAGCGGTTCTCCACCGAACTGGGGGTGCGCCGCGACCAGAACCAGCAGTTCGGCGGCCAGACCACCTGGAGCGGTAGCCTTACCGTGCCCTTGAACGCGCACAATGATGTGCTGCTGTCCTACAGCGAAGGCTTCCGGGCACCGACATTCAATGACCTGTATTACCCACAGTTCAGCAACCCCGACCTGAACCCGGAGCATTCCCGAAGCTACGAGCTGCAATGGCGCAGCCAGCTTACCGCCGACAGCCGCCTGGAGACCTCGCTGTACCGCACCGACCTGCGCGACGCGATCATCTTTGGCCAGGGCTCGATCCCACGCAATGTCGCCTCGGCGCGGGTCAACGGGTTTGAACTGTCGCTCGACCAGCAATGGGGCGCGTGGCGCAGCCAGCTGGGGCTGGCGCTGATCGACCCACGTGACCGCGACAGCGGCCATACCCTCGCCCGCCGTGCCCGCCGTACCGTGAGCCTGGACCTGGACCGCGCATTCGGGCCGTTCAGCGTGGGCGGGAGCTGGCAAGCCGTCAGCAGCAGCTACGATGACGAAGCCAACCGCAACCGGCTCGCCGGCTTCGGCCTGCTCGGCCTGCGGGGTAGCTGGGCAGCAACGGATGAGCTGAAACTGGAAGCGAAGCTGGACAACCTGCTGGACCACCGCCACAGCCGTGCCCGGTACAGCTACGAGGGCGCCAGCCACGGTTACCGCGAGGAAGGCCGCACTGTGCTGCTGAGCGTCACCTGGACGCCGGCGCTCTAGCGTCGAGCAACGCACACAGGCGCGCGGTGGCCTCGATCATCTGCCCGCTGGGCCGCTCCAAGCCCTTGTCCGGCACCACCAACAGACGATCACTGGCCACAGCTCTCAGACGTGGCCAAGCCTCCCAACTTGCCAGCTGCGCCTGGTCACCCGCCAGAATCACCTGGGGGTCCTGCAGCAATACAGATTCCACGCTCACCTGGGGCGCCGGCTGGCTCAGATCGGCGAAAACATTGCGTGCGCCGCACACGGCCAGGGCATCGCTGACCACCTGCCGGCCACCGAGGGTGTACAACGGCTTGTCCCAGACTTGATAGAACACCCGCAGCGGCTGCTCACGCCGATACTGCTGACGCAGGTGCCGCAGCCTGTCGCGCAAGGTTTGCGCATAATGCCGGCCCTGCTGGTCACGGCCGACGCGCTGGGCGATGGCTTCGATCTGATCGATCAATTGGTCAATGCTATGGGGCTCGGCGCTGAACGTGGCGATGCCCAGGCGCTTGAGCTGATGACGCTGCGCTGGCGCGACACTGCCCGGCCACAGCAGCAGCAAGTCAGGCTTCAAGCTGAGCAGGCGCTCCATGTTCAGTTGCCCCAGACGGCCCACAGAAGGCACATCCTGCAGCGCTGGCGGGCGCTCGCCGCCATCGAGCATGCCGACCAGCAGGTCATCGGCCTGCAGCTCGAGCATGATCTCGCTCATCGAGGGCGCCAGGCTGACCACCCGCAGCGGCTCAGCCGCGCTGGCGGCACAGGCGCACAGCGCCAGCAGCCAGAGGAAGACGCGCATCAGCCCAGCTGACGCGGAATGCGGTACAGGTAGAGCACGACCACCGTGGACAGTGCCAGAAGAATCTGCGGCACCGCCTCCAGCCCCACCAGCACCGACAGCGCGGCGACCCAGGCAGGGAAGCAGGCATACAGCATGGCCAGGCGCCGCACCCGCGCCAGCTCGATCCAGGCTGCCGGCTCCTCGCTGCTGCCGAGCACCTTGGCGGTACTGATCAAGGCACGCTTGTAAGCGCCAAAGCGCGGCAGGCTGAGGAACATGGTCGCCGCACCGGCGATGAACAACGGCATGGCCAGCACCGGGATCAATGGATCACCGCCACCAAAAGCCCAGGCCATTACCGGCAGCGGCACCAGGCCTATCGCCAGGTATTGCCACCAGGCCAGGGCCAGGCGCCGCTTGACCTCGGCGCGGGTCACGCCTGGGGCACCTCGCCCTGGTGTTCGTTGCCCAGCATGTGGCCGAGCTTGCCGGCCTTGGTGGCCAGGTAGTAACGGTTGTGCGGGTTGTGCCCGGTATGCAGCGGCACACGTTCAGCGACGACGATGTTCATGTCGGTCAGGGCCTTGACCTTGCGCGGGTTGTTGGTCATCAGGCGCAGGGCCTTCACCCCCAGGTGCTCGAGCATCGGCAGGCAGATGGCATAGTCGCGCTGGTCGGCGGCAAAGCCCAGGCGTTCGTTGGCTTCGACGGTATCGGCGCCGCCGTCCTGCAGTTCGTAGGCGCGGATCTTGTTCAACAGGCCAATGCCGCGGCCTTCCTGGCGCAGGTACAGCAGCACGCCACGGCCTTCACGGGCGATGGCCTGCAGGGCAGCTTCCAGTTGCGAGCCGCAGTCACAGCGCTGGCTGAACAGGGCATCGCCGGTCAGGCACTCGGAATGCAGGCGCCCCAGCACCGGCTCGCCGTCCGCGATATCACCCAGGCTGAGCACCACATGCTCACGGCCGGTGGCTTCGTCGAGAAAGCCATGCATGGTGAAGGTCGCAAAGGGCGTCGGGAGTTTAGAGGCGGCAACAAAGACGACGGGCACGTTGTGCTCCTGGCATAAGTAGGAAATTTCTGTTGCGGCGATTGTATCAGCAGGTCGGCACCTGTGCGCTGGCTGAATACCGTCGCTTAAGATCGAAAAGTTCGATGCTTAGCAGAGGCCCACCCTCAAGACGCCGAACCTGTATGGGAGCGGGTAGCGCTCACTGCGGCTGGCTGTCGGTGGTGAACGGATACGGCTGTTTCCAGTGCTCGAAAATCGGCTTCAATTCACCGCTGCGCACCAGCTCGGCCATGCGCTTGTCGAACAGGTCGCGCAGCGCCTTGGACTTTTCGTTGTGGGCAAATGCCAGGTACAGCGGTAGCTCGGCGACATGGGTTTTACGAAAACGCGCAGGCTCGGAAGCCTGGCCCAGCACGTAGTCGACTTCGGTCAACGCATCGATGTAGAAGTCCACTCGGTCATGTTCGAGCATCGGCAGAATGCCTTCGCGGCGCTGGATTTCGCGGAAGTTGTGCGCATTGGGCAGATAGCTGGCGTAGTCGTAGCCGCGCACCCAGGCCAGGCGATACTGGCCGACCGTGCTGGGTGTGGGCACAGGCTTGGCGACCAGCCCCAGGGCGTAGATATGGTCCATGTCGAAGTGCCAACGCGGGTAGAGGTTGTCGTCAGCCTCGTCCTTGTAGGAGCCGACCCAGGCATCGGCCTCGCCCCGTTTGACCAGCCCCACCGCACGGCTGTAAGGCGCGCTCTGGGTAACGACCTTGACCCCGGCAGGCTCGAACACCTTGCGCAGTACATCCCAGGCAACCCCGCTACCGTCGGCGTTGGTGTAGTCGAGCCATTCTTCGCTGACCAGATGGACCTGCTTCGGCACACCTCCGGCCGCCCCCACCCAGGGAGCAAAGCCCAGCAGCATTGCCAACAGCACAGTCCTTATGGCCATCTACGCGCTCCCTGCCTCAGGCAACCGCCCACACCAGAACCTGCATACCCAGCCAGGCGAACACGCCGGCCAGGACGTCGTCGAGCATGATCCCGACCCCGCCATGCACATGGCGGTCGATCCAGCGAATCGGCCATGGCTTGAGGATGTCGAAGAAGCGGAACATCAGGAACCCCGCCAGCAACCATTGCCAGCCTTCCGGCACCAGCCAGAGGGTGATCCACATGCCCACCATCTCGTCCCAGACAATGCCCTCATGGTCATGCACGCGCAAGTCATTGGCGACTTTGCCGCACAACCAGAAGCCGAACAGCATGGTCACGCCCAGCAGCAGCCAGTAACCCCAGTCTGGCAGCATCTGCCACAGCGGGATGAACGGTATGGCCACCAGCGAGCCCCAGGTGCCCGGCGCCTTGGGCAAGGTGCCGGAGCCGAAGCCGAAGGCGATGAAGTGCCAGGGGTTGCGCCAGACCGAGGGCGGAACGAACTCCGCAGGCACCTGATTGGGGTGATCGGTCACGGTGTCTCCCTAAAATGTTGATAGCCGCGTTGCCGCGGGGTGATGTCCTGGCCCTGTCGGTCACGCAGGCTGACGCCCTGGCCCTCAAGCACGCGCCCGATGACATGAAACGCCGCCAGGCCTTGCGCCTGCAGGGATGAAAGCTGCGCCGGCGGTAAAGTGAACGCCAGCACATAGTCGTCGCCACCGGTCAGGGCCGCCTGCACCGCGGCCTCATGGCCGAGCAAACCCTGCAGAGCGGATGACATCGGCACCTGCTCCAGGTTCACCTCGAGCGCCACGCGGGAAGCCTTGGCAATATGCCCGCAGTCGGCCAGCAGGCCGTCGGAGATGTCCAGTGCCGCGCTGGCTCGCCCGCGCAACAGCTGCCCCAGGGCGAACTGCGGCGAAGGCGACCAGTAGTGATCGAGCAGCGGCTGGGCCAGTGCGGCCTCGGCCTGGCGCTGGCCCAGGACCAACGGCAAGGCGCCGGCGGCGTTGCCCAGCTCACCCCCCACGCACAGAAGGTCACCAGGGCGAGCACCACCACGGCGCAACGCCTGCCCGGCCGGCACGCGGCCAAACACGGTCATGGTGATACTCAAGGGGCCGCGGGTGGTGTCACCGCCAATCAGGCTCAGCTGGCAACGCCGGGCCATACGGTTAAGGCCGTCAGCGTAGGCTTGCAGCCAGTCGGCGCTGACATCGGGCAAGGTCAGGGCAAGGGTGAAGCCGATGGGGGTGGCGCCCATCGCCGCCAGGTCACTGGCGGCCACGGCCAGCGAGCGCTGGCCAAGCAGCAAGGGGTCGCAGACCGCAGGGAAGTGCACGCCGGCCACCAGGGTGTCGGTGGACACCGCCAGTTGCTCGCCCGCAGGCAAATCCAGCAGCGCGCAATCGTCACCGATGCCCAGGGCCACGCCTTCACCACCTTGCGCACAGGGCGCGGCGGCGAAGTAATGGCTGATCAGCTCGAACTCACCCATGGTCGGCCAGCGCCGGGATCAGCGCTTGTTCGCCTTGGCTTCCGCTTCGCGCAGCGAAGGGGCGAGCTTGTCCAGCACACCGTTGACGAACTTGTGGCCGTCGGTGGCACCGAAGACCTTGGCCAGCTCGATACCTTCGTTGATCACCACGCGATATGGTACATCGACGCGCATCATCAGTTCCCAGGTGGACAACCGCAGCACAGCCAGTTCGACAGGGTCGAGCTCTTCCAGCGCCAGCGCCAGGCAAGGCTTCAGGGCCGCGTCGATCTCGTCCTTCTTGGCCGGGACCCCATGCAGGATCTCGCGGAAGTAGGCGCCATCGACATCGGTGAAATCGTTATCGACCCGGAACTGCGCTTCGATCTCGTTTACCGACTGACGCGCCATGTGCCACTGGTACAGCGCCTGTGTCGCGAGCTTACGGGCTTCGCGGCGCTTGGCGCTCTTCGAGGGCTTGCCGGCATCCGCAGGTTTTGGATCGCGCGGGTTGAAACGATCGCTTTCGTCGCTAATCACTTGGCCTCCAACTGCGCCAGCAGGCTGACCATTTCCAGAGCGGACAGGGCAGCTTCAGCACCTTTGTTGCCAGCCTTGGTGCCGGAACGCTCGATGGCCTGTTCGATGGAGTCGACGGTCAGAACGCCGAAGGCCACCGGAACACCGAACTCCATGGACACCTGGGCCAGGCCCTTGGTGCATTCGCCCGCCACGTATTCGAAGTGCGGGGTACCACCGCGGATCACGGCGCCCAGGGCGATGATCGCGTCGTACGCGCCTTGCTGGGCGACCTTCTGTGCTACCAGCGGGATTTCGAACGCGCCCGGGGCACGGATGATGGTGATGTCGCTTTCGCTGACACCGTGGCGTACCAGGGCATCAACGGCACCGCTTACCAGGCTTTCGACGACGAAGCTGTTGAAGCGGCCAACCACCAAAGCATAGCGACCTTTGGGGGCGATGAAGGTACCTTCGATGGTCTTCAGGGTCATTCCGATGTTCTCATGTTCAAGAGCGAGGCCGCATACAAGCGGCCTCGGCAGGGGTCTGGACTCGAGTAGAGGGCGTCAATGCCGCCTCAAGTCACTCGGAGGGCACGTATTCTACAACTTCCAGATCGAATCCGGATATCGCATTGAACTTCATCGGCGAACTCATCAGGCGCATCTTGCGCACACCGAGGTCGCGCAGGATCTGCGAACCGGCACCCACGGTGCTGTAGGTGGTCGGTACCTTGGTCGGTGCATCGCCCGCGCTTTCGCGGATGTGCGCCAGCAGCACGTCGCCGTCCAGCGGGTGGCCCAGCAGCAGCACCACGCCGCTGCCAGCTTCGGCCACGGCAGCCATGGCGGCGCGCAGGCTCCAGCGGCCCGGTTGCTTGACCAGCAGCAGGTCGCGCAGCGGGTCCATGTTGTGCACGCGCACCAGGGTCGGCTCTTCGGCGCAGATATTGCCCAGGGTCAGGGCCATGTGCACGTCGCCTTCCACCGCATCGCGGTAGGTGACCAGGTTGAACTCGCCCAGCTCGCTCTCCACCGGCTGCTCGGAGACACGTTGTACGGTGCGCTCGTGGATCATGCGGTAGTGGATCAGGTCGGCGATGGTGCCGATCTTCAGGCCGTGCTCGGCGGCGAACACTTCCAGCTCGGCGCGGCGCGACATGGTGCCGTCATCGTTCATCACTTCGCAGATCACGCCGCTCGGCTCGAAGCCGGCCATGCGCGCCAGGTCGCAAGCGGCCTCGGTGTGGCCGGCGCGGGCCAGGGTGCCGCCCGGCTGGGCCATCAGCGGGAAGATGTGGCCCGGGCTGACGATGTCCTCGGCCTTGGCGTCCTTGGCAGCGGCAGCTTGCACGGTACGTGCGCGGTCGGCAGCGGAAATGCCGGTGGTGACACCTTCGGCGGCCTCGATCGACACGGTGAACTTGGTGCCGAAGCCGGACCCGTTACGCGGCGCCATCAGCGGCAGCTTGAGCGTTTCGCAGCGCTCGCGGGTCATCGGCATGCAGATCAGGCCACGGGCATGCTTGGCCATGAAGTTGATGTGCTCAGGCAGGCAGCACTCGGCCGCCATGATGATGTCGCCTTCGTTCTCGCGGTCTTCGTCATCCATGAGGATGACCATTTTGCCCTGGCGGATGTCTTCGACCAGTTCTTCGATGCTGTTGAGCGCCACTCGGCACCCCCTTCTCAATCAGGATTTCAAGAAGCCGTTGGCGGCCAGGAAGCTTTCGGTAATGCCACTGCCCTTGCTCGGTTCGCCAGCCTTGTCGCCCAGCAGCAGACGCTCCAGGTAACGGGCCAGCAGGTCGACCTCAAGGTTTACCCGACGCCCTGCGCGGTAGTCGGCCATGATGGTTTCGGACAGGGTGTGCGGGACAATGGTCAGCTCGAACTCGGCGCCATTGACCTCATTGACCGTCAGGCTGGTGCCGTCGACGGTGATCGAACCCTTGTGGGCGATGTACTTGGCCAGCTCCTTGGGTGCACGCACGCGGAACTGGATAGCGCGGGCGTTATCGCTGCGCGAGATGATTTCGCCGACACCGTCGACGTGGCCGCTGACCAGGTGGCCGCCCAGGCGGGTGGTGGGGGTCAGGGCCTTTTCCAGGTTGACCTTGCTGCCGCTCTTGAGGTCGATGAAGGCGGTGCGCTTGAGGGTTTCGACGCTGACGTCGGCCCAGAAGCCATCGCCCGGCAGTTCGACGGCGGTCAGGCATACGCCGTTGACGGCGATGCTGTCGCCGAGCTTGACGTCACCCAGGTCGAGCTTGCCGGTCTCGACGTAGACGCGCACGTCGCCACCTTTGGGGGTCAGGCTGCGGACAGTGCCGATGGATTCGATGATGCCGGTGAACATGGGGTCTTCCTCAAGAACGGGTTGCGCAGGGCAAGCCTGGCATTATACGCCGGGCGCCGGCAGGGGGATGGCCGTGACCCGCCAGTCATCGCCCACCGCGCGCATTTCGGTAATTTTCAGTCGCGGCGCTTCGCTCATCGTTGCCAGGGGCCACTCCAGCAGCGGGCGGGCCTGGGAGCCAAGGAAGGTACCGGCGACGAACAACTGGTACTCGTCGATCAGGCCTTGCCGGGCGAACGCACCGGCAAGGCTGGCGCCGGCTTCCAGCAGAATCTCGTTGACGCCACGCTGGGCCAGCACACGCATCAACGCGGGCAGGTCGACCTGGCCACCGGCGCCTGGCAGGCTCAGCAGCTCGTGGCCCGCCTCGGCGTACCGCGCATCTGCTGCGGCAGCCGTCACCACCAGGGCCGGGCCGGCCAGGAAGAACGGCGCATCCAGCGCCAGCCGCAGGCGGCCATCGATCAGCACGCGCAGCGGTGGGCGGCTCAATGCCAGGGCACGGGTTTCATCATCCAGGCCTAGCTCTGCGCCACGCACGGTCATGCGTGCGTTATCGGCCAGCACGCTGGCGGCGCTGGTGAGCACCACACTTGAACGGGCGCGCAGGCGCTGCACCGCAGCACGGGCGGCGGGGCCGGTGATCCATTGGCTTTCGCCGCTGGCCATGGCGGTGCGGCCGTCCAGGCTCATGGCCAGCTTGGCCCTGACGAACGGCAGGCCGTGCTCCATGCGCTTTAGAAAGCCTGGGTTGAGGGCCCGAGCCTCGGCTTCGAGCACGCCGCTGTGGACCTCGATACCCACCGCTGCCAGGCGCCGCAGCCCCTGCCCCGCTACCTGTGGGTTGGGGTCCTGCATCGCTGCCACCACGCGGGCCACGCCGGCCTCGACCAGAGCTTCGGCGCACGGCGGCGTGCGGCCATGGTGGCTGCAGGGTTCGAGGGTGACATAGGCGCAGGCGCCGCGGGCACGCTCACCGGCCTGGCGCAGGGCATGCACCTCGGCATGCGGCTCACCGGCGCGCACGTGCCAGCCCTCGCCCACCACCTCGCCATCGCGCACGATCACACAGCCCACGCGCGGGTTGGGGTGGGTGCTGTAGACACCCTTGCGAGCCAGTTCCAGGGCACGGGCCATGTAGTGGGCGTCGAGAATCGCGGTCTGGCTGGGCATGCTCACTCTTTGGCTGGCTCACGGGCCAGGCGGTCGATTTCTTCGCGGAATTCGTCGAGGTCCTGGAAGCGTCGGTACACCGAGGCGAAGCGGATATACGCCACTTCGTCGAGCTTGCGCAGCTCGGCCATCACCAGCTCACCCACCACCAGTGACTTGACTTCGCGCTCGCCGGTGGCGCGCAGGCGGCTCTTGATGTGCGCCAGCGCCGCTTCCAGGCGTTCGACGCTGACCGGGCGTTTTTCCAGTGCCCGTTGCATGCCTGCACGCAACTTGTCTTCGTCGAAGGGCTGGCGCGTGCCGTCTTGCTTGATCAGCCGCGGCAGCACCAGTTCGGCAGTTTCGAAGGTGGTGAAACGTTCGCCGCAGGCGACGCACTCGCGACGGCGGCGCACTTGCTCGCCCTCGGCGACAAGACGAGAGTCGATGACCTTGGTGTCGTTGGCACCGCAAAAGGGACAGTGCATGGTGGCAGGCAACAAAAAAAGGGAGGGCCATGGTAGCGCATCCCACTGGCAAGACAAGCCAAAGGGGTTAACATCCAGGGAAATCTGCCCCTGAAGGATGACCCAATGCACCATCGAGCGCTCGTCGTGCTGTGCTGCGCCGCCTTGCTTGCCGCTTGCGGTAGCGACCGGCCCCAGCCCGAACAGGCCCAGGCGCCCGCGCCAGCAAAATCGGCCAAGAAAACCCAGCCCCTTGGCCCGTTGCCCGCCTACCAGCGCGAACTGAGCGGTACCTTGCTGGAAGTCCCGGCCGGGGCCGATGTGGAGCTGGCCCTGCTGGTCATCGACGAACGCGACCGCCCGCAACGCCTGCTGGCCAGCAGCAACCTGAGCGGCACCGGGCAGGCGCTGCCTTACCAGTTGCGCTTCAACCCCGAGGCTTTTCCGGCCGGTGCCCGGGTAGAGCTGCGTGGCCGTGCCAGCCGCTCTGGCCAGCTGATCATGCACCTTCCGCCGGTACGCATTACCCAGGCACAGACCCAGGCCACCGGGCCGCTGCGCTTCGAGAAGGCACCGTAAGTGGCACCCCTGGCACTGCAACAGGCCCTCAGCGGCCTGATCGGCGAAGCGCGCCTGGTGGCCAGCGAGCTGCCTGAATGCGAACTGAAGCTCTGGCTGATCGACGACCAGAACATGGACCGCGCATTCAGCAGCGAAGAAACCCGGCGCATCCTCGAAGCGCCACCCTACTGGAGCTTCTGCTGGGCCAGCGGCCTGGCCATGGCCCGTTACTTGGCTGCACACCCGCACTGGGTGGCCGGCAAGCGCGTGCTCGATTTTGGCGCCGGCAGCGGTATCGCCGGCATTGCCGCAGCCCGCGCTGGCGCCCTGGAAGTGGTGGCCTGCGACCTCGACCCGCTGGCCCTCGACGCCTGCCGCGCCAACGCCGCGCTGAACGGGGTGGCGCTGGGTTACAGCAGCGATTTCTTCGCCGAGGACGACCGCTTCGACCTGATCCTGGTCGCCGATGTGCTGTATGACCGCGCCAACCTGCCCCTGCTCGACGCCTTCCTCGGCCGTGGTCGCCAGGCCCTGGTGGCCGACTCACGGGTTCGCGACTTCTGCCACCCGCTGTACCGGCAATTGGGCGTGCTCGACGCACTGACCCTCCCGGACCTGGCCGAGCCCCACGAATTCCGCCGGGTCAGCCTGTACCACGCTAGCCGCGAGCCTTTATAGTGGTGCCATTCACGAGTTTGCGAGAGTCGCGATGAGCCAAGACACGCCGTACATTTTCGACGCCACCGATGCCACCTTCCAGCAACTGGTCATCGAGAACTCTTTCCACAAGCCGGTGCTGGTGGACTTCTGGGCCGAGTGGTGCGCCCCGTGCAAGGCGCTGATGCCCTTGCTGGCGAAGATCGCCGAGGGTTACCAGGGCGAGCTGCTGCTGGCCAAGATCAACTGCGACGTAGAACAGCAGGTGGTCGCCCAGTTCGGCATCCGCAGCCTGCCGACCGTGGTGCTGTTCAAGGACGGCCAGCCGGTCGATGGTTTTGCCGGTGCGCAGCCGGAGTCGGCGATCCGCGCACTGCTCGAACCGCACGTGCAAATGCCTGCCGCCCCTACCGCTTCGCCACTGGAACAGGCCAAGGCTCTGTTCGCCGAGAGCCGTTTTGCCGAAGCCGAAGCGCTGCTGCAGGCGCTGCTTGGCGAAGACAACAGCAATGCCGAGGCGCTGATCCTGTACGCCCGTTGCCTGGCCGAACGGGGTGAATTGGGCGAGGCCGAGACGGTGCTGGACGCGGTCAAGACCGATGAGCACAAGGCCGCCCTGGCCGGGGCCAAGGCGCAGCTGACCTTCCTGCGCCAGGCCGCCAGCCTGCCAGAAGTCGCCGACCTGAAAAGCCGCCTGGCGCAGAACCCGGAAGACGACGAAGCGGCCTACCAGTTGAGCATTCAGCAGCTCGCCCGCCAGCAATACGAGGCGGCGCTGGAGGGGCTGTTGAAGCTGTTCAAGCGTAACCGTGGCTATGAAAACGGGTTGCCGCAGAAGGCCATGCTGCAAGTGTTCGAGTTGCTGGGGAGTGATCATCCGCTGGTTGGGGTGTACCGCCGCAAGCTGTCTTCAGCCATGTTCTGACCCGTAGCAGCTGCGAGGGCTCCGCCCTCGTTCGCGGGGCAAGCCCGCTCCCGCAGGCAATGCTGCACGCCTGCGGGTCAGCCGATCCAGTGATAGACCGGCGCATCCGCGCCGCTTTCCACCTTCACATCACTGCTGTGGCGCAACCGCACCAACAGCCGCTTACCTGCCGCCGTACTGCCCGCCAATCCCTCAAGGCGGTCCAGCAACTCCGGTCCGTTCATCTGCCCCGCCTGGCGCAAAACCTGGCGCGCTGCCGCCCAATGCCCGTCATCCTGCCTCGGCGCCGACGATGGGGTGGCCGCTGCTTCAGCCACAACCGGAACCTCGATCTGCCGCCCCAACTGCGCCCACTCGGCCGGGTCCATCTCGATGGTCAGGTCCACTGGCCAGTCACCAATCTGTCCACGAATTCTCACGATCTTTTCCTTGAGCACAGTTCAATGTGGCCATGCTACAGCAACATGAAACCTGCACCACACAGGCTGGCGGCGCAGAGAAAAGTTGTTATAACATTACCAAACCATCCCCAGCCTGCTCCTGGAGCCTTCCATGCGTCGTCTGCTGCTCGCCTTGCCCTTCGCCCTGCTGCCCCTTTCCATGGCGCATGCCCACGATGACCATGACCACGCCCATGGCACCCTCGGTGCCCACGAGCACGGCGTGGCCAAGCTCAATGCCGTGCTGGATGGCAGTACCCTGGAGCTGGAGCTGGACAGCCCGGCCATGAACCTGGTCGGCTTTGAACATGCCGCCAGCAGCGATGCCGACAAGGCCAAGGTGGCCGCCGTGCGCCAGCAACTCGAACACCCCTTGCAACTGTTCGGGCTGGCCGCGGCTGCCGGCTGCAAGGACGATGCACAAGCGCTGGAAAGCCCCCTGTTCGGCGACGCGCCGAAAGCCGACGACGATGGCGACGAACATGAGCACGGCCACCAACACAGCGACATCGGTGCGCATTATCAACTGACCTGCGCGAACCCGGACACGCTCACCCAGATCGACCTCGCCCCCCTGTTCAAAGCCTTCCCGGCAACCCAGAAGATCAACGTACAACTGATCGGCCCGACAGGCCAGAAAGGCGTGGAAGCAACGCCTGCCAAGGCTGCGGTCGCGTTCTGAATGGGCCAGCCGCTGATCGAACTGCATGACCTTGTCTTCGCCTGGCCAGGTCAGCCGGCCCTGCTGGATATTCCCGCCTTTCATCTGGCGGCCGGCGAGGCGCTGTTTCTCAAAGGCCCAAGCGGCAGTGGCAAGACCACCCTGCTGGGCCTGCTGGGCGGGGTGAACCTGCCTGGCCAGGGCAGCATTCGCCTGCTTGGCCGCGACCTCGGCAGCCTCGGCCAGGGCGCGCGCGATCGCTTCCGGGTCGACCACACCGGTTACATCTTCCAGCAGTTCAACCTGCTGCCGTTTCTTTCGGTGCGCGAGAACGTCGAGCTGCCCTGCCGCTTCTCGCGTAGCCGAGCCACACGGGCGGCCGAGCGCCATGGCAGCGTCGATAACGCTGCCGCCACGCTGCTTGCCCATCTGGGCCTGGGTGACCCGGCCCTGCTCGCCCGTCGCGCCGACAGCCTGTCGATCGGCCAGCAGCAACGGGTTGCCGCCGCACGGGCGCTGATCGGCCAGCCCGAACTGGTGATCGCCGACGAACCGACCTCGGCCCTCGATGCCGACACCCGCGAAGCGTTCATCCGCCTGTTGTTCGACGAGTGCCGCGCGGCCGGCGCCAGCCTGTTGTTCGTCAGCCATGACCAGAGCCTGGCCCCCCTGTTCGACCGGCACCTTTCCCTGGCCGAACTCAACCGCGCCGCCAAGCCCCGGGAGGCCTGATGTACCTGCTTCGTCTTGCCCTGGCCAGCCTGGCCAACCGCCGTTTCACCGCCTTCCTTACCGCCTTCGCCATCGCCTTGTCGGTGTGCCTGCTGTTGGCCGTGGAGCGGGTACGCACCGAGGCCCGCGCCAGCTTCGCCAGCACCATCAGCGGCACCGACTTGATTGTCGGCGCCCGCTCGGGGTCGGTGAACCTGCTGTTGTATTCGGTGTTTCGTATCGGCAACGCCACCAACAACATCCGTTGGGACAGCTACCAGCACTATGCCCAAGACCCACGGGTAAAGTGGGCGATCCCCATTTCGCTCGGCGACTCGCACCGCGGCTATCGCGTGATGGGCACCACCGGCGACTATTTCAGCCATTACCAATATGGCCGCAGGCAGCACCTGGAACTGAGCCAGGGCCGTGCGTTCGCCGATGACCCGTTCGAAGTGGTGCTCGGCGCCGAGGTGGCCGAGGCGCTGCACTACCGGCTCGGCGACAAGCTGGTGCTGGCGCATGGCGTGGCGGCCATCAGCCTGGTCAAACACGACGACAAACCCTTCACCGTGGTCGGTGTGCTGAAACGCACCGGCACCCCGGTCGACCGCACCCTGCACATCAGCCTGGGCGGCATGGAGGCCATTCACATCGACTGGCACAACGGCGTGCCGGCCCGTGGCGCGGGGCGCATCAGCGCCGAACAGGCCCGTACCATGGACCTGCAACCCGCCGCCATCACCGCGTTCATGCTCGGCCTGAACAGCAAGATCGCCACCTTCAGCCTGCAACGGGAAATCAACGAGTACCGCAACGAACCCTTGCTGGCGATTTTGCCCGGGGTTGCCCTGCAAGAACTGTGGAGCCTGATGGGTACCGCAGAGCAGGCGCTGTTCGTGGTTTCGCTGTTCGTGGTGCTGACCGGGTTGATCGGCATGCTCACAGCCATTCTTACCAGCCTCAACGAACGCCGGCGGGAGATGGCGATCTTGCGTTCGGTAGGTGCCCGCCCCTGGCATATCGCCGGGCTGCTGGTACTCGAGGCGCTGTCGCTGGCAGTGGTGGGGATCGTGGCCGGGCTGGGGCTGTTGTACGCTGGCATCGCCGTGGCGCAGGGCTATGTGCAGGCCAACTACGGCTTGTTCCTGCCACTGGCCATGCCCAGTGCGCACGAGTGGACGCTGTTGGCTATCATCCTCGGCGCAGCATTGCTGATGGGCAGCGTGCCGGCCTGGCGTGCCTACCGGCAGTCGCTGGCCGATGGCTTGTCGATTCACCTTTGAGAACCGTCATGACCTCAAACCTCACCGCCTGCTTCGCGGGTTTACCCGCGAAGCGGCCAGTGCACGCCGTGCACATCGTCCTGCTTGTGCTGCTCACGCTGGCGTTACCTGCCTGGGCCACCGACCCTCGCGAACTCGACTGGCCCGCATTGATCCCCGAAGGCGCACCCGTCATCCCGCCGCAGCTGGCGCCACTGCATGACCTGTCACAACTGAGCGACGCCCTGTCTGCCGAGTCGGCCCCCGCCGCCCACCAGCAGGCGCCGAATGCACCGGTGGTGCAAAGCCTGGACGGCCAGCAGATCAAACTGCCCGGCTACATCGTGCCGCTGGAAGTCAGCGAGGAAGGCCGCACCACCGAGTTTCTGCTAGTGCCCTACTACGGCGCCTGCATCCACGTACCCCCGCCGCCGTCGAATCAGATCGTGCATATTTTCAGCGAGATGGGCGTGCGCGTCGAAGACCTCTATCAGCCCTACTGGATCGAGGGAAAACTGCAGGTCAGAGCCTCCAGCAGCGAGCTGGCCGACGCCGGATACCAGATGGAAGCCGAGAAAATATACGCTTATGAGCTGAAGTGAGAACTGTTTCGAATTCGTTACGACGCTTCTTTGAGCTGGATCAAACTTTCTGTTTAGACGCCTCCGTACCATTGGACTACTCGATTATTAATGTCCTCTGGGAGCTTCCATGAACAAGTCCTTGCTTGGCGCCTCGCTTGTGGCCCTCGCCCTTGCCGCCCCTGCCGCCCACGCCTACCAGGCGGGCGATATGATTCTGCGCGCCGGCGCCATCACTACCGCACCGAACGAAAGCAGCGGCGACCTGAAGTTCGATGGCAACAAGGTGTCGGGCACCAAGGCGACCCTGGACAGCGACACCCAGCTGGGCCTGACCTTCGCCTACATGCTCACCGACCACATCGGCCTGGAGCTGCTGGCGGCCACCCCGTTCAAGCACACCGTCGGCGTCAAGGGCCTGGGCGGCGGCCTGGACGGCAAGCTGGCCGACATCAAGCAACTGCCACCGACTCTGTCGCTGCAGTACTACCCGATGGAGCCCAACTCCAGGTTCCAGCCGTATGCCGGCGTGGGCATCAACTACACCCTGTTCTTCGATGAAGACCTGAGCAGCGCACGCAAGCAACAGGGCTTCAGCAACCTGAAACTGCAGGATTCGGTGGGCATCGCTGGCCAGTTGGGCATGGACTACATGCTGACCGACAACCTGCTGGTCAACGCCTCTGTCTGGTACGTCGACATCGACACCAAGGCCAGTGTCAACGGCCCGACCGCACTGGGCTACAGCAAGACCAAGGTCGACGTCGACGTTGACCCGTGGGTGTACATGGTCGGCCTTGGCTACAAGTTCTGATCCCGGGCCGGGAGGGCGGCCACGGCCGCGCTCCCGGTGCTCGACACTAGCCAGCAGCCCAGCGCTGTGGCACTGATCCCCGCCCCCAACCCGCACACCGCAGCCCATCCCCAACGGGCATAGACCCAGGTCGCCAGTACCGCACCCAGGCCGCTACCCAGCGAATAACAGCACATGTAGGCGCCAATCAGCCGGCTCGCCAGGGCGCTGCGCCCGGCCAACAACAGGCTCTGGTTGGTGACATGCACCGCCTGCACCGCGAAATTGAGCAATACCACGCCCAGCAGAAACGCCAGTAGCGAGTGCTCGACGAACGCCGTCGGCAGCCACGACAGCGTCAGCACGCCCAAGGCCAGACCGGTGGTGCGATCGCCCCGCCCTTGGTCGGCCAGGCGACCGGCCCGGGCAGCGGCCAAGGCCCCCGCCACACCCGCCAGGCCAAACAGCCCGATCTGGGTATGGTTGAGCGCCAGGGGTGACGCACTCAGCGGCAGCACCATGGCGCTCCACAGCACGCTGAAAGCGGCGAAGATCAATAATCCATACAACCCTCGCTGGCGCAGCAGCGGGTCTTGTCTGAACAAAGCAAACAGCGAGCCGATCAGCGCCAGGTAACTGCACCGCTGCGCCGCAGGCCGGGTGCCAGGCATGCCGTTCCAGAGCAGCCCGGCCATCAGCACCAGCACCCCGGCTGCGGCAAGATAGACGACGCGCCAGCCGGCCACGTCGGCGACCACGCCAGACACCAGGCGCGCCAACAGAATGCCCAGCACCACCCCGCTGGTGACGGTGCCCACCGCCTGCCCCTGTTGCGCGGGGGTGGCCAGGGTCGCGGCATGCGCCACCATCACCTGCACCATGACCGCCATCAGCCCGACCATGGCCAGCGCCACCAGCAGCACCGCCCAGCCCCAAGCCATGCCGACCGCCACCAACGCCAGCGCCGAAACCAGCAATTGGCCGATGATCAGGCGCTTGCGGTCGATGAGGTCGCCTAACGGCACGATCAGCAGCAAGCCCAGCGCATAACCCGCCTGGGTAGCACCTACCACCCAGCCGATGCGCTGCTGCCCTACCCCAAGGTCCAATGCCATCGACTCAAGCAGTGGCTGGGCGACGTACACGGTGGCCACGGCCATGGCACAGGTGAGCGCCAGCAACAGGGTCATCGCTTGGGTCAGACGAGGGGGTGAAGTGCTTGAGGCGTGCATGGCGTATCCCTCCGAACTGGTTTCAAATTAAAACCACATGTGGCTTTCTAGCAAATGTGGTTTTAATCTGCAACCAGAACAACCGAAGAGTCTTCGCTGATGCTTAACGAAACAAACGCACAATGCCCGGTAGCCCGAGCCCTCGAAGTGCTCGGTGACCGCTGGGCGCTGATGATCTTGCGCGATGCCTTCGATGGTTTAGGCCGCTTCAGCGAGTTTCAGAAAAACCTGGGGCTGGCCAAGAACATCCTGGCGTCACGCCTGAAGTTGCTGGTCGAGAGTGGCTTGCTGCAGCTGCAGCCGGCGTCGGATGGGAGTGCCTACAAGGAATACGTGCTGACCGAGAAGGGCCGTTCGGTGTTTCCGCTGGTGATTGCCTTGCGCCAGTGGGGTGAGCGCTTTTTGTTCGAAGCGGGTGAGGCGCGCTCGGCACTGCTGGAGCAGGCCACAGGGCAGGCGATCGCTCCGCTGCAAGTGCGCACTGAGGATGGCCGGGTGTTGCGGCCGGAAGATTGCCAGCGCAGGTTGGTGCGCCACGGATAACTCCGTGACCACCTTCCCACAGCGTCAGGCGGCTTTCAGGCCTTGCCGAGCAGCCGGGACAAACCTTCGACCAACGGCGTTGCCTGCGGGAAGTCGAAGCGCGCCAGCAAGCGCTGATTATCCGCCCGTGAGTGGCGGATATCGCCCGAGCGCGCCGCGCCATAGCTGATCGCAGGCAGGCTGCCGATCACCTTCTCCAGCGCCGCCAGCAGTTGGTTGAGCGACGTGGCCTGGTTCAGCCCGATATTCACCGCCCCCTCCTCGACCTGCTGCTGCTCCAGCGCCTGGATCATCACTTGCACCAGGTCCCCGACATAGAGGAAATCGCGGGTCTGCTCGCCATCACCGAACACCGTGATCGGCAGCCCTTGGGTGGCGCGCTCGCTGAAGATGCTGATCACGCCGGAATACGGCGAGGAAGGGTCCTGGCGCGGGCCGAAAATATTGAAGAAGCGGAAAACCACCGGCTCCAGGCCATGCTGACGGCGGTAGAAATCCAGGTACTGCTCACTGGCCAGCTTATCCACAGCATAAGGCGTCAGCGGTGCCTTGGGCGTGTCTTCGGCTATCGACTCGCCTTCGCCGTTGTTGCCGTACACCGCAGCACTGGACGCGAACAGTACCCGGCGCACACCGTGCACGCGCATGGCTTCGCAGACATTGAGGGTGCCAATGAAATTGCTCTGGTGCGTCTTTACCGGGTCTTCGACCGAGGCCTGCACCGACGCCACTGCCGCCAGGTGCACCACTGCGCTGCAGCCCGCGGCCGCACGCGTGACCAGGCCGGCATCGGCGACATCGCCTTCGATCAGTTCCAGGCGCGGGTGCGCGATCTGCAGGTTGTCCCGCCTGCCGGTGGACAGGTCGTCGAGAATGCGTACGGCGTAACCCTTGTCCAACAGCGCATCGCACAGGTGAGAGCCTATGAAGCCGGCACCGCCGGTGATCAGGATGGGGGCGTCAGCCATGGCGGTAGAAACGGTCCAGTAGAGGTGGCAGGCCAGCGCGCCAGGCGCGCGGCTTGATACCGAAGGTGTGAAGGATTTTCTTGCAGGCCAGCACTGCGTGCTGTGGCTCTTCGCTGGCATCCGGCCGTGCGGCATGGGCCTGCGGCGTGGGGGCCTGCACCGCCAGCTGACGGTACTGGCCGGCCTCGGCAAGAATTGCCTGCCCCAGCGCCAGCGGCGTGGTCGCCTCGTTGCCAGCGTAATGGTAGGTGCCCCACAGCGGTGCGCTGCAATCGAGCTGCTTGAGCACCGACAGGATCACCCGGGCCGCATCGTCGACCGGCGTCGGGTTGCCGCGCCGGTCATCGGCCAGCAGCAACTCCTGGGGTTGCTCGGCACGGGTCAGGAAGCGCCCGAGCGTGCCGTCGACGCTCTCGTCGAGCAGCCAGCCAAAGCGCAGCAGCACATGTTGCGGGCACGCCGCACGCACGCTCTGCTCGATACGCCAGAGTGCCTGGCCACGCAGGCCCAGCGGCACCGGCTCGTCCTTCTCGCTGTAGGCCGTAGCCCGCGAGCCATCGAAAACCCGGTAGCTCGAAGGCTGCACCAAGGTGATCTGGTGGTGCTGGCACAACTCTGCCAGCCGCTCCACCGCCCGCTCCTGCTGGGCCAGGCGCTGTTCGCTGACCGACTCGGCCTGGAACCAGTCGAAGTAATAGGCCAGGTTGACCAAGGCATTGGGGCGGTGATCGTCGAGCAGCTGAGTGAGGCTGGCCGGGCCCCAGCCGTTTTCCGGCGGGCGCGGTGCCAGGAATGCGATGTCCTCTTCAGCCCCGAGACGAATCAGCGCTTGCCCGAGGGCATTGCCACCACCCAACAGCATTAGGCGCATACGCATAGAGTCAGCAGATCCGGAGAGGTTGATTGAGGGAAAGGGGTCATTTTGCGGTTTCCTGCCCGGGAAGTCCAACACGGGTGGGTAGCTGCCCTGACGCCCTCCCCTGCCCTTGCCAAAACCTATTCGATCTCGAACAACCCATTACTCAACGGCCCCACACTCAACCGTTCGCGCACGTCGTCATCGATGCGCGGGTCATCCGGCCGGTACAGCTTGACCTGGCGATAGGCATTGATGCGGTTGATCTCTTCGCCCAGGTACTCCCACACCACGCGAGTGCAGGCCGGGTTGCGCCGGTCGCCGCTGGAGACACCGGTCTTGAGGCCGTTCAGGCGGGTGATGCGGCTCTTGAAACTGGGGATGAGGATGGTCTGGCTCATCTCGTTGAGGGTCAGCGACTCGTAGTCGATCAGGAACATTCGGTCTTGCAACTGAAACGCCGCGCCCAGGTAGCGACAACGCACCTCGGCGTGCAGGTCGGTGGCGCTGCTGCGCTCCTGACGCTCCTGGCGTTCGAACAGGAAGCGGCCGCGCTCTTCGCGCAGGTGCACCAGCGACAGCAGCACCGAGCCCGGTACCGACATGCAGTTGGAGTACTCGAAGTAGTAACCGCAGTAGCGCGACAGGTTGCCGGCGTGCTCGTGCAAGGGCCGGAACAATTCACTGATCGGGTCGCTGGGCTGGTCGGCCACGGCCGACACCCGCGCACCGATCAGCCGGGAGAACTGCTCGGGGGGCACGTTCAGTTCGTAATCCTCGACGCCGAAGAAATCGCCGATGCGCTTGAGGTTGAACGCCGTCGGACGGCTCTGGCCGCTCAGGTACTTGTTGAACTGGGCACGGTTGATCGACAGCTGCCGGCAAACTTCCGAGATAGAGCGGTAGTGGCTGCAGGCCAGTTTGAGGTTGGTAGCGAAATGCTCGCTCATGCAGAAGCTTCCAGGTGACGCGAATGGCGCAAGTGTAGCATCAAGTCGCATCAACTCAGAACAAAATGCGAAATTGTAACCACTCTTGTCATAGCCAACCATGCGCCCCAACGCATAGCGGCGCGCCTGCCGCCCGCTGTCTTTCCACACGAAGAATAAGAATCGAGGTCATTTCCCAATGCTCGAAGCACTCAACGATTTCCTCTCGGGGAAACTACTCATCGTGCTGATCGTCGGACTCGGCAGCTACTTCACCATCCGTTCGCGGTTCGTGCAGTTCCGTCATTTCGTGCACATGTTCAGTGTGTTCAAGGAATCGCTGCGCGGCCAGGCAGGCCAGCTGAGTTCGTTCCAGGCCCTGATGCTGAGCCTGGCCGGCCGCGTTGGCGCCGGTAACATCGCCGGTGTCGGTATCGCCGTGACCCTTGGCGGCCCGGGTGCCGTGTTCTGGATGTGGGTCACCGCACTGGTGGGCATGTCCAGCAGCTTCTTCGAATGTACCCTGGCCCAGGTGTACAAGCGCGCCGATGGCGATGGCCTGTACCGGGGTGGCCCGGCCTACTACATTCAGCACGGCCTGAAACTGAAAAGCATGGCCGTGGTGTTCTCCATCCTGCTGCTGGTCACTTATGGCTTCGCCTTCATGGGCTTGCAGTCGTACACCGTGACCCACTCGCTGGAAAACGCCTTCGGCTTCGCGCCGAGCCACACCGGTATCGCCCTGGCGGTGCTGCTGGCCGTGGTGTTCATCGGCGGCATCAAGCGTATCGCTGCCGTGTCGGACCTGTTGGTACCGATCAAGACCCTGGCCTACATCGGCGTGACCCTGTACGTGATCGGCACCCAGATCGAACACGTACCTGCCATGCTGGAAACCATCTTCAAGAGCGCCTTCGGCCTCGACCCCGCGTTCGCCGGCCTGCTCGGCAGCGCCATCGTCATGGGCGTGAAGCGTGGCGTATTCGCCAACGAAGCGGGTCTGGGCAGTGCACCGAACGTTGCCGCGGTGGCCGCGGTGAAACACCCTGGCGCCCAGGGCGTGGTCCAGGCGTTCAGTGTGTTCCTCGACACCTTCGTGATCTGCACCTGCACCGCGCTGTTGATTCTGCTGTCGGGCTTCTACACCCCGGGCTTCGAAGGTGATGGCATTGTCCTGACCCAGAACTCGCTGGCCGCCGTGGTTGGTGACTGGGGCCGCCTGTTCGTCAGCGTGGCGCTGTCGCTGTTCGTGTTCACCTGCATCCTCTACAACTACTACCTGGGCGAGAACAGCCTGCAGTTCCTCAGCCGCAACCGCGTGGTGCTGCTGGTGTTTCGCGCCTTGGTACTGGCGTTGGTGGTGTGGGGTTCGGTGCAAGACCTGTCGACCGTGTTCGCCTTCGCCGACATCACCATGACCTGCCTGGCCTTCGTCAACCTGGTGGCCCTGGCCCTGCTGTTCAAGGTCGGCCTGCGCGTGATGCGCGACTACGACGACCAGCGCAAAGCGGGCATCAAGCAGCCGGTGTTCGACTCTGCCAAGTTCGCCGACCTGGACCTGGACCGCGACGCCTGGCCTGCCAACCCGCAGGTGGAAACAGCCACTGACAAAGCCGTTGGCCAAGCCCAGCCGCAGCGCTGATACTCTGCCCTGCCCAGCCGCCCCACCTGCGGGCGGCTCTTCTTTCTCCGCTCACCGCTACGGATGTTCTCCATGCGCGCAGTAAAGAATCTTCTCGTCCTGTACACCGGCGGCACCATCGGCATGCTCGAAACCCCTGAAGGCCTGGCGCCAGCGGGCGGCTTCGATGCGCGGATGCGCGAGCACTTCGCGCAAATGGCCGATGCCCCCCAGTTGCAGTGGACATTGCAGGAAATGAACCCGCTGCTCGACAGCGCCAACATGCAGCAGCACAACTGGCTGGCCATGCGCGATGCCATCGTCGAAGCGGTGGACGTTGCCGGCCACGATGGCGTACTGGTGCTGCATGGCACCGACACCCTCGCCTACAGCGCGGCAGCGTTGTCGTTCCTGCTGCTTGGCTTGCCGGCGCCGGTGCTGCTGACCGGCTCGATGCTGCCAGCCGGCGTGCCCGGCAGTGATGCCTGGGACAACCTGTGCGGCGCGCTGCGCCAGTGCGAGCAAGGCCTTGAAGAGGGCGTGCAGCTGTACTTCCACGGCCAGTTGCTGCATGGCTGCCGGGCTTCGAAGCTGCGCAGCGAGGCCTTTGATGCCTTTGCCGCGCTGCCGCGTCATCGCGACGGTGAGCGTGCCACTGCCCTGCCTGCCGAGCTTGGCTACAAGCACCCACGCCAGCCGGTCAACCTGGCGCTGATGCCGGTGTTTCCTGGCTTGCAGGCCGAGCATTTGCGGGCGCTGCTAGACAGCGGCGTGCAAGGGCTGCTGCTGGAGTGCTATGGCAGCGGCACGGGGCCATCGGATGACCAGGCCTTGCTGGAGGTGCTGCAGGCGGCCCGTCAGCGGGGTGTGATGCTGGTTGCGATCAGCCAGTGCCCGGAAGGGTCGGTGGTATTCGATACCTATGCAGCGGGCAACCGCCTGCGTGGCGCAGGCCTGGTCAGCGGTGGCGGCATGACCCGTGAAGCGGCGTTGGGCAAGATGTTTGCGCTGCTGGGGGCGGGGCTGGATGCAGAGGCGGCTGAGCAATGGGTTGCGCAGGATCTGTGTGGTGAGCGGGCCTGAGCCCCCTGCCCACTTACCCACCTGCACAGGCGCGACCGTCTGGGCAGGTGGATAAGCCCCTGGAACAGGCCGCCGTTTTTACGTCGGGAAGAAATGCTTCATATTATATTGAATGCCCCAGTCTGTTTTGTAAAAACCTTCCATGTTCGGTTGCTTGCTAATAGCAAACCCGGAATTCGGAGCCGCAACGAATGTCCGGAAATAGTCGTTGAAGCTGCCCTTGAAGCCAAGTTTTTTGAAACGCTTGAACAATGTCGAGTTATCAGGCGTCGAGATGAACAATCTACTCACTGAGGCTTTAACCGGCTTGCGTGTCACGTCGCTGAAACCTTGCGCAAACGAACGCCCGTTGAATTCCAACCCCAAATTGCAGGACAACAGGCGCGCGCAGTCGTACCGCTTCATTGACAAGTGGCTCCACTCGACGGCACTGATCTCGCCCCAGCGCTTTCTGGTCAGTTTCTTCAACTCGCCGGGGGTGTTCTTCATTCGTTTTTGCAGGTCTTCCCCTAGCAACTTATAGAACTTCTCAGGGCTAGTCCTGACGGGTTTGTAATGGCCCGCTCTCCCCGTGGGTTCATAGCGGACCAACGCAGCGCCCGCACCTTCCGCAGCATAACCATGGGCAAGAAAATTTGCTCTGAGCTTGGGGCGAACGTACTCAGGGACCGGTTGAAGTACCAGACCAGAAAGTTGCTTCTTTTTAATAAATGTGTTCAACGCTTTTTTACAAGCACTGTGCGCTTTCCTCAAGGCAGGCAACGTCGTCTTTTCATAGACGACGAACGCGTCGCCAATTTTCTTGTTGATCGCCTTTATCTTGGTGATCTCCGCACTGTGCGTTATTTCCAGCGCGGCCGCCCTCGCCTGAAGTTGTTTACTGATATCCTTGGCCACTTCCTGCCAATGGCTGACCCCTGCGGCACCGCTTTGCGGTGCCTTCTTCAGCAGTGCTTTATCGATGATTGACGTAGCGCCCAAGTAGACACTTTCGTCGCTGAATTTATAGCGAAGCTCATGCAGTTGGTTGGAAAACTCATCGACATTGTCTGGCGTTACGCGGTTTACGGCAATGGTATCTATCCGGTTGCCCTGCACGGTCACCTGCCCGGCCAACATAGCGTCCAACTCGTCGCGGGCCGCTTGCACCGTGCGGTACTCCTTATCAAGGACTGTATTAAAGTTCCGTTTCAAGATAACCGACTCGTCACGCAACTTCAGGAAATTCTTGTGCGACTTTTCAACGTCCTTCAAGGCAGCCTGGTAACTGTCGACCACGGAAGACTCGAACTTTTTGACGCGTGCAGCTTTGAGGGTTTTGTCCTCCTGCTCGATAAACTCCATCATTGCGGTGGCATTTTTGGTTATCGCTGGCTTGACGTCGGCGAGGTCCTCAAAGAATCCCACGCCAGGAATGATATCCGGTTTCTGCGAAATGACCCGCGCACTTTTCATGCTGCCGCCGAGTTCGATTCCTCCGAGATGCGTGGCCTCCTCAAGCATCTCTGCGGCGCGCGTGTTTTTTACCAAGTACGCTGAACGGCGCGACGCCTTGAACAACGACTTCAATCCGTGCAGTTTTACGCTCTGTCTTAGTCCGCGAATGGCCTGAACCCCATAGCGAGCGCCTGTCGTGACCTGGCGACCGACTTTGGCCAGGCCTTTGCCCGAGGCATCAAACAGACTCGTGGCTAACGCGGCCCAGCCCAACTTCTCAGATAACGCGGGATTGCTCTTGCGTAGCACAAGCTCTCCCACAGTCAATCCGAATGACACACCCGCAATGAACAGAAACAGCACTCCAAGCATTCCCCCCGTCGCAATAGCACCCATGACCGCAAAGGCGGTCGCCACACCCAGCAATGCCCACTCCCACCACGCAGCGCTATCATGATGAGGCGGGGTAGTATCGCGGATCATTTCATCCAGCGAAGCCAGGCTTTCAGCCTGATCTCGGCGGCTGATCATGATATGGCCGCTGGGGTCGTGCCAATTAACCGGATCACGGCCCGCGCAATAGGCGCGATCGTTCAGGCCGCCCTCACCGAATGGGCTCAAGCTGTCACTCTGGTAGAAGGCTTGATGCCTTGGGTCATACACCCGATAGCCATTACCCAAGTGATAACTGCCCGTCACAGGGTCCACGCGTTGACCGTTGTAAGCCGTGCCACTGTTGAACGTATTCAAGCGCGCCAAGGGTGCCTCGCCCCACGGGGTAAACCCGATCGAGCGGCTCTGCCACTTGCCTTCAGCGCTGATCGAATACTCCTCTGCCCCCCCACTTTGCGGATCGGCCAGGACGAAGTAGGTTTGCAAGACCTCGCGCGCGCTTTCGGCCGAAATGCAGTCCACAACCAAGCCCGCCTCTTCATCGAGCAGGCGGCGCCGGAGCACGCTGCCTTCAGCATCCAACCACACCTCCCCACACAGCTGATGGTCACTGTACTGAAGCACACGGCGCTGCTTGCCAGTTTCATCCCATTGAGCCGCCAGGCGGCCCAACTCATCGTATTCATAGGTGGCAAGCGTGCTACCCGCAGCGCTGACAGAGCGCAGTTGCCCACTCTGGGTATAGGTCAGCGTCTGACCCAAGGCATTTTCAGACAGGTTGCCATTGGCGTCACAGCTAAGTACCGCCTGCTCCTCACTGGCATCTGCTTGCGTCACGGTTGCGTGGGTGCGCCGGGTGGGTTGCGACGCATCTGTGTACTTGTAGCTGCGCGTCTCGGTCTTGTTATCGCTGAATGTTGTGGTACAGCTCACAAGATTACCCAGCGCATCGTAGCTGTAACGCTGCTGTTTGAGGCTTCTGGCGTGCGCATCCTCGATTGCATACCCCTCCTTGGCCTCAACGCACCAGCACTCGAGCTCATTTCGCAATGAGTGGTAGGTGTAGGTTTCAGTACGTGTTGCCGTCTGCTCTGCATTGCGGTACCAGGTCTTGCTCAACAATTGACCGCTCAATGACCAGCTCTGCACGTAGCGACTCTTGATTACACCGTCCAGCCGATAGGTCCTTTGTGTTTCCCGGCTCAAGTCATCGTAGGCCATGGAGACCGTCATGCCTCTACCGCTGCGAAGGTCCTGCACGGTCAATTGTTCGATTTCGCCTAACGTGCCGTATCGATAACGATACTCAAGGCGTCCACGCCGCACACGGGAACGCCGATTCCAGCCATCCTGCCAAGCGCGAGTCGACATGCCGTTAGCATGCCTGATCGCGCTGACATCACCGCGTAGAGACTGCTGGTAGCATTGTTGCTGGTGCCCCCCACGTACCCATCGGTTGGATTGAACCGCCCCCATCAGAAGCGGCAGCGTGCAGTCGCTTAGAACCCTGCTCTGCACCTGCTCTGCCGCCTCGGGCCGCTCTGTATACAACGTACGGGTGATGTCGTTATAGGCGAATGACGCGACCAGGGTTTTAGGTACACTGACGTCTTTGCCGGCTCTGTCGGTATACCAGCACTGCGCATCGCCATCTTCATTGGGCTCACTCCACAGGCGTGTGCCATCTGGGCGCTTGTAGCGTGCACCTTCTTGTGAATAAGTCAGCGACGACGTCGGGCCACCTACCGTTCGTGAGGCAATCTCGCCACTGTGATGACTTGAACCCAACAGCGTCTGATGGCCAAGCTGCTGCTCTGTACCCTTTTGCGGTTTCAGGCTGACGCTGACTGGCGTCTCGCTCAGGCCTTGGTACGTCCACTTCAACACCGTATTGTCCGGCGTGGTGATCTGGATCCTACGCCCGAGTTCGTCGTACGCATACGCCCACTTTCGGGCAACTTCTGCATTGTCGATGATCACGGTTTCGGTCGATTCGATACGCTGACCGCGAGCATTGTGCTTATCAACGTGAGTGCGCCCGGTGCTGCTCAAGTGGGCAGAGGTGTCACGCCGCCGCTTGAGAAGCTGAGTGATCGAGACCTGGCCGTCATTGTGATTGTGCTGCGTCGTGTGCTGGCCGTGCAGCACCCCTTTAGACAGATTACCGGTCAAGACCTCGGTAGTCAGAATCTCGCTCTCGTCAGCGTCCCGTGTCAGCGTTCGGGTTTCTGACTGCCAGAACCAGCCCTGCAAGTTGTCCGGCAGGGATGCCCCCTCGTTACGCAGGCACAGCCCTCCGGGAAGATAGTCAAAGACGCATTGGTGCTGCACCTCTCCGTCAGCGCCGTAGGCGATCTCTTCAAGGCAAACATAATTGCTCGCGCAGTGATCATCACCGGCAAGGCGTTGGAGCTCACGGCGCACCGGCCGCTGCAAACCGTCGAAAAATGTCCGCCCTGACCGCCCATCCGGTCCTACTGTGCGCACCGAAGTGCCATTTGACGTTTCCGACCATTCGACACTCAGGGTAGCCAGCGGCGCTTCGCTAACCTCTCCGGCCATGAATCCCGTCTCGTCCCAGCCATAGGTGCTGCTGGCCACCGAGCGGTCCCTGGCGTCATATCGGTAATACAGCATGGTTGCCGGCCGCCCCAAGTCATCCTGCTCGGTCTCGCGCAGCACCCGGCCGCTTCTGGCTGAGCGGATCTGGTGAGAAAGCGTCGCGGTAAGGTTGAGGTTGCCATACTGCAACGGCGTGGCGCTTTTGCTAGCCACGGTACCCGCCGCGGCATCCACATCGGTGACCTGGGTGACCTTGCGCGTCTGGCGGGCAGTATTGTCCTTATACCAGCGGGTCCAGGTGGTCTGCGCCCTGGACTGCCCATCGATCACCGTCGTCATGAGCTGCTGCAGGCTGACTACCACACCCACCCGGTCAGATGCTTTGCCAACGGTCCAGGGCGTACCGCCGGTGTCAACCGTGACGCCTTCAATCGTCAAGATTGTATCGGGTACCAGCATCCCCTTGCTGTCTATCCCTGCGCTCTGATAGCCATACAGGGTGAGTGTCATGTCTGACAGAGTGCCATCAGGGAACTTGACATAGCTGCAATGGCCCATCAGCGGCGGGGAGCTCGGGTCCGGGAGGTTCGGACACGCCAACCCCAGCGTGCTGACGATACCCGTGCCTTCCTCCAGCTTCAGGCCTTGCAGCACGCTCCGCACTGTGGGCACCTTATCGCTGCGGTCGGGTTTGTCGTTACTGGCCGTCACCGGGTAATAGCAGAAATGCGAGGTCCAGCCGTCATCGGTCTCGGTTTTGGTCAGCATTGCGCAGAGCGGGTCATAGGTGAACCGAGTCGTTTCCGTTGCAGCGCGGAGCACAGGTGCCATCGGCGCTGTCGATTGGCTGCTGGTGGTCGTTTTTGTGCTCATGACCGGCTCCCATCCTTGGCTGACTCGGCAGCGCTGTCGGCGACAGTGGCGCCCCTTGATGGCAGGCGCAGGTCCTCGGTGGTGACGGTCGTGCTCACGGGCTGGGTGGCCAGGCGGAACTTCAGGTTGGGGTCGGTGCTGGTAATCGAATCGGGGTACACCATCGTTGTGGTTTCCCGAACTACACCCGGGGTTTCCTGGATGACTTGAGTTTCCAAAAGGAAGCCGTTCTTCAATGCCCAAGTGCGGCGGGTCAACGGCCCACGCGCAGCGCTGCCGGTCTCGAGCGAGCAGGTGGCTGAATACGTCTGCCCGGGCTTGCCCATCTGGTTGATGTTGCCTTCATACTCCCAGATATGGCTGATCGTCTGCTGCCCTGCGCCTGGCACCAGGGTGTGGCGCAGCACCCTTGACAGGGGGATGGCGGCGTCGCTCAGATCCCAGTTCTTCCAGTTAGGGGCATAACTCACGGCCTCAATGGACCCGTCCTCTTCAGCTACCCAACACAGCACACGGTCCAGGACCGGTTCGCGTTCGTAGCCGAACTTTACGGTCTGCACTGGCGCGCTGGCATCCTCGCCTTTACGGGTAAGGCAGGTCAGCAGGCAGTCGTTGATGGTGAGGGTGACCTCGTATGCTTCGTCCGTTTCTGGCCAGACAGTGAAGGTGCTGCTGTAGCTGCCTTTTGCCACTGGGGTGCCATGCGCGGCCTTGAGCAGTGTGGTTTTACCGTCAGCGATGGACGTCAGGAGGATGTGGCCTTCTTTACCTTGCCACTTCAGTGTCAGCGTGCCGCCCTGCGGGGAAGTGATGCTGGTGGGCACCAGGGTATAAACCTTGCGGTTCTTGTCTTTTTGGATCGCATTGATCTCCTCCAGCTTCGCATTGAAGTAGGTTTTATGTTCTTCCGTAATGCCCGGTTCCTTGAGCCATTGTTCAAGGTTGTTCTTGATTGAGCCAATTTTGGTCAAAAAGGCCTTTTTGTAGTTCTCGTTCGGCTCTTTACCATCATACGGATGGGGTCTTGCCAAGGTTTCGGTGCGCCCGGAAGGGAAGGTTACGGTCAACCCTGTCAGCTCGTTGAATGTGCCCTTGGCGCCAGTCAAAGTTACGCCGTTGATAGACAGCCCTTCGGCCTTCCTGGCCTGAGTAGCCAAGGCATCCGTCAAGGTGATGGTCTGGCCGTTACTGAGCGTAAGGCGGTGCGCGTAGTTGTCATAGGCGCTGAAGCGGAACGCCCAGCCGTCGCCCAGGGCACTTTCATTGGCCCGAGTAGCGGAGTAGTGCAGGGTCAGGTCGATTTCCGGGCCTTTGCCACTGAGGCCGCGGATCACGCCGACCGGGTAATGGGCATGGAACAGCCCGGTTTTTGGGTCCACGCCGTTTTCGCTGGCGCCACTGACATCGTAGACCTCGGAGCCGAGGGTGCCGGCGTAGTCTGCGCACAAAGTATCAGCAACGACGAACTTTTTGCCCTCGAATGGCCGTTGAATGGTCGCGGTGGCCCTAGAGTGAGGATTGGGCTGCGCATCCCCGGTCCTGCATACGGAATGAATGCCCGACCTGCTGACATAACTCACTGCACAGAGCTCTGCGTCACCGCTGATTTTTTCTTCATCGGGAATGTGCAGACGGATTCCGCCATATCCAGCCCTATTTGCTGCAGCGAGAATATCCGGCGCATAGTCCGACGTGAAGGAAATGTACCGAATTCCTTTATCCAATGCGCTCCGTGTTAACTGCAGGTGAAGGTATGAGCTGAACTCTGTGGGCTGAGCGCACATCAACCTTCTGAGTGTATACGTGTCACGGGCCTCTACGGCCTCTACAACTCCTGGGCGAGCCAATAACGGATCAAATTCCCCTGACTTAACATTCAGCATATGCTTTTTCACTTCAGCAACAGCTTTTTTTATTTTCCCCTCGAATTCTCGTGATACTGAAAGACGCGACATATCGTACTGCATCTCTGACAACTGTGAATAGACCGATGTGACTTCCTTAAGCCCATGAGAACCTAAAGCGCCATCAAGTTCCTGAACAATACCATTAACTACGACTTTCGACGCAACATGGTAGCCGCCATAGTCATAGTAGTGATGCTTAATTTGTTCTAAAGCGCCTATGGGAGCGTCGAAACCCACCTTAATCACGCCACGCTCAATGTCATCGAGATCGTCTATGGGAGCGTAGAAATCTTCCTCAAACAAGACACGCAGAAGAATGATTTTCGCGACCAAATCGAGAGCAGCCTCCGCTAATACCCTTAAGCATTTGACATCCGCCACAAACAAGTTCATCACCTCTAAATCTCTCAAACTGCTATACACACTCAGATCTCGCAGAGCCGGTATAAACCGAGACTTCAGCTCAAAACTATCTTGCAAGAAATCCCCAGGCTTTATTACAACTTCACCAGCCCTATAAGCCATCAGCAATAGAAGTGCACGCACCTGCTGTTCGAAATCATTAGGCTGTACATACTTGAGAGCCAGCTTACTTTCCGTGCACGACAAGCACTCCAACACATATTTTTCTTTACCATGAAACCGAAACTCCCATACATCTTTCTGTGGATACGAAATATCATCTGCTGCCAGTTTAGAACATAGAAGTGCCGCAGTATCGGCCGAGGGGGCTTTGAAATCAAAGTCCTTATAAGTCGCTGTTTCAGGATTATACCCAACCCCACCAATCCGCATCTGCATTTGATCACAATCACGCTCGTTCAAAACCCCCCCACCCCAACTTATTAACTTGGCATAGGTCTTATTGAAGCCCGAGCTATTACTCCACGCCTTTGCAGTCGCGTAGCCGACTGCTTCTTGCCCAATCCTCATATTACGCACAGATATTAGCCGGGGCTTTAATTTGGGCACTTCCACTAATTCCGATTTTTTTTCCTGCAATTGTTTCGCAATCACCACCCATTCGGCATCCTGGGGCAACCACAGGAAGTGCTTCGAAAAATCCGTAGTCGTTTCGCTCGGCATTGTGGCTCGAGTCTTTGCTTCGCCCCACTCTGGAACAGAAGATGCCACCTTCCCGCCCAACGCTTTAAGCCACTGCGCTTGGGTTTTCGCTTGTTCCTGGCTGGGCGTGAACGTCCATGTTTCTACCGAGTGCCCACTCCAGCGATCGGTCAAGGTCAAGGCCACTCCATCCTTGTACCCGTCATAAAGCTCACTGAGACTCAGCGCTTTACCGTCAGACGTCTCCAGCGCTTTTTCGTAGTCCCCGGTCAGCCCAGGCACACCAATCACAGTCAACCTGACAGGTAACGGCATGAGCCACAATGCCCACTCACTGGCGGTGGTCGGTGTGACGCCAGGGTTCTTGGCAGCGGCCAAGCACAAGTAACTTCCCAGTGGCGAGGCCGCCAGCGCTTTTTTCAGTGAAACCAGGCACTTCTGCGCATCGCTATCGGTTTTCTTGACGGTGTAACTGAACGGTGAACCCGGTAGTTGCCCCGTGCTGTAGCGGTCGTATAGATGAAACTGAATGACCGCCCCTTCGATGGGCTTGAACGCAGCCACGGCGCGGTGCTTTTGCCAGGTCAGTGCATCAAGCTCTACCGACAGGTTCGAATGTTGCGCCACCCACAACGCATTGCCACTGTCCGCCGACGTCACAGTGACCTTGTCGTCGTCAAGCCCCCCGGCGCGCAGCATCCCGTATTGCCCATCCTTCGCTTTGGCGTTGATGGCATCGCACAGCCCCTTGGACCATGCACTCACTGACGTATCATCGTGCACTGCTGGCGGTGTGTAGAGGTAGGTCTCGTACAGGTGCAGGGAGGTGCGGTCGCGCACCTGCACGCTAACGCTTTCGCCGGCCGGTGGCGCTATGTCAGGCACCCGCCCGGCAATGACCTGGTTGGCCTGGAACGGGGCATTGGTGAACAAACGGCAGCCGCTGCCGTAGTGCCACAACCGGTTGATCGCATCTTTATCGGCGTCAGACAGCGCGGCAAACGCCTCAGTTGTCGGGCTCCCTGCCTTGTTGATGTCCAAACCGCCTACGTCGGCCAGGTGGCCGGCGCAGATCCATTTGTAACCGTCGATGGCAGGTGCCTTGTCGACCGCCGTCAAGAAGGCTTTGGGCCACTCCGCCTTGGCCTTCTCGGTGGCCGTCGCCTTCCAGGCAACCGTCTTGAGAATCCGCCCATCTTGTTCACTGACGAGCCAGGCATGCACATGCTCACCTACGCTCAAGTCGCGGTCGGCCAACAGGTACGCAGAGCTGAACCACGTGTGCTCGCCGGCACCGAGGGTGGCGGGCTCGAAACCTGTCATGTTCGGCAGGATATCGTTGTCGAGCGCGCTGTCTGTTGCGTCGCTCCACATCGGCCCAAACGAAGCCTGGGCAACACCTGTGCCCGTACTTGTGCCCGTACTTGAGCCGCCTTCGCCAGGCAGGCCACCGGTGCTCTCGCCGGCCTGCCCAGAGCCGGGCTGCTGGCCTGCACTGCCGTCGTTGCGCTTGATGGCAACGCGCCCGCTGTTAGCCTGCGTCACTGCCCAATCACCCGGGCGGTAGAGATCCCCCAGCAACTCTTTCAGCCTGGTCGTATGCGTATCGATGCCGCCAATGCCTTCGGGTTTCTTCTCTCCGGGCGCAAGGTAACGGAAAATATGACTGGTATAGCCCCAGGGTATGGATTCGTTATGCGTTTTCTCAGTAATAGCACGTTTGATGAAATAATTATCGGCGTGTGCAGGCAGCTTGGCGAGATCACCGTCAGGCTTCCAGCCGAATTCGCCCATTATTGGGTTACGATAAAAGTGCCCGTAATGATAAACCGTATCAAGTGAACTTTGCTCCAGCGTCCAGCGAATGAGAAATGGCCCAGGTTCATCATAAAGGTAAGACATAGGGGCTTCTCGCTCGATCAAGACCCACCCCAGCGCCAACAGCGCCGCAAACTCCTTTGCCAATTGCGCCTGTTTGGCAGGCAGTTCCGCAACGGTCTGTATGTCTTTCCAGGCAAATGAACGGCGCTTGCCGTCTACTTTCACCTCGGCCTCAGTTTTAGAGCTCCCTTGCCAGACCCCGCGCGCACCATTGATCGTGATGGCATCGCCTTCCTGGAAGTATTCGGCAATCTCTTCCCGGCTAAACACTTTAGTCCCTTTTACCTCAGTCATGACACTTACCTCTGTATTAGGTTAGGTGCGTAAAGCCCAAAACCGGCGTGCTGGGAGGCCGGAATAGCCACGGGCTAATCTGGTAGTGATCACTGTCAAAGGGCGCCGGCTATCACTGACAATAGCGTCAGTTATCAACTAACCGGACGGCCCCACGGTTGCGCGAATAGCAATAGGTAGTTACTCAATTGTTGCAGGGTAATGATCGGTTTTAAGCGCTGCGCGGCTTTGATGTATGTGAATGCATCGTATCTATGGAACGCGAGGTTATTGAACGTGTTTACGGTGAGCCGGGTGATACCTGTGGGCATTTCGCTTGAGTAGTCGCGCAGTTGCGTGACTTGCCCATCGTCAGTGATGGCTCTGCTCGGCATACCCCACGTATCGAGTTCGACGCGGTTGGTGTCGACCATCGGGGTATAAGCCTGTTGTGCCTGTGTCGTCATGCTAGGTGCTCCATGCTGGCGCGGCCCTCTGGTCCGTGGCGACGCTGTGCCAGCCCCCTGGGTGTACTCATTAAGCAGCCGGAACAACACACCGACAACTGACAAAAATGACAGGTGACATTGCCACAATTTCGCCGTAGGCCTGCGCTGCGCACGGCATTGCTGCGCGGGCAAACATTGGCTGGGCATAGGGGAAGTCAGGGGGAAATGGCGGAAGGCAGCGGGAGTCGAACCTGCCCGGGAACGGCTGCCGTCCCCAACCGGGTTTGAAGCCCGGCCGCGCCACCGGGCGCGATTGCCTTCCTTGAACTCAGTGCCTGGCCTGCTGCTGGGCCAGGGCGCTGTCGGCGCGGATGTAACGCTGGTCGGCCACCCTGCGGGTCAGGCCGATGCGGTCGAAATACTCCAGAATCTGCACACTGCGTTTGCGACCGATGCCCAACATATCGCGAAACGCTGCCACCTGCACTATCGGCGCTTCATTCGCCTGGCCAAGCAGCAACGCGGCCATGCGCTGTATCGTCGCCGCCGGGTAAAACAGGTCGCGTACAACCTGGTGCACCAGCCCGAGCCTTGCCAGCTTGCGCAACAGCAGGCGTACATCCGCTTCGGCGCAGCCCGCTTCATTGGCCAAGGCCCTGACCCACGGGGGGTCGAATTGCCCCTCCAGCAAACGTGGCTCCAGCCTCGCCCACAATGCGTTGTCGGCCTCGCTCAACTGCACCTTGTGATCGGGCAGATGCAACCAAGGCCCGCTGCTGGAAACCTGCCCTTCATCGAGCAGTTCATCCAGCAGGCTGACAAACGCCGGGCGCTCCAGCGGCAAAGCCGCAAAGCGTCGCAAGCGGTCGCGGTCCGGGCCGAGCTGGTCGGGCTCCTGCTGGTGAAACAGCGCCAGCTGCGCCAGCAGTTGCTGCTTGAGGGCGCACCACTGGGCGTTGGCAAACAACAACGGCCCCTGGCGCGTGGCTATCACCTGCACATCCGCCGGCAACTGCCAGCTGGCCCGCAGGCGGTTGAACTGCCGCTCCAGCCGCTGCGGGTCAAGCCCTCCGGCAGCGGTGGCAAGCAAGGCCGGTAACGCCTGCTCCAGATCCTCGGCATCACGCAGCACCTGCAACTGGCGCAGCCGGGGCTCGCTGCGACGCTGCCGGCTGGGCGCAAACGGGTCGAGTACCCGCCCGCCCCCCAGCGTGCGCTGGGCGCGCTGATCGCGCAGCACCAGCCGATCGCCATGCACGGCCTGCAGCGGCGCGTTGAGTAGCAACTGGGCATACATGCGCTGGCCTGCCTGCAGTACTTCGCCTTCGAGCAATGCCACGCGGGCAGTCACATCCTGGGTGCCCAGGTGGACGTGCACGGCGCTGAAATGCTCGAACGGGCGGGGTTCGCCGGGAAGCAGCGTGAGCTCGATATCCACCCGGACACTGGGCGCATGCAGCCACTCGGGCACCAGCCAGTCACCCCGGTGTACCTGCTCGACCGCCAGCCGCTCGGCCGCGATGTTCAACGCCACCCGCTGGCCCGCTTCGGCCACCAGCGCCGCTTGGCTCTGCGCATGCAGGCCACGCACGCGCACGGGTTTGCCCGCTTTGCCCAACAGCAAGGTATCGCCGGCACGGACCTGGCCGGCCAATGCCGTGCCGGTGACCACCACGCCGGCACCGGAGACGGCGAAGGCACGGTCGATGGCCAGCCGAAAACCACCGCGCACACTGCGCTGCCGCACGCGCCCTTGAGCCTGCAGCAGCGCCTGGCGCAACGCCGCCACCCCCTCGCCCGTGACGCTGGAAAGGGCAAATTGCGGCGCGCCCGTATATGGCCCCGGCGCCAGCAGCGCGGCAACCTGCGCTTGCACCTCGGCCACCCGCGCGGGCGCTACCCGGTCGCACTTGCTGACCGCCACCAGTGCCTGGGGGATGCCCAGCAATTGAATGATCGCCAGGTGCTCGCGGGTCTGCGGCATGACGCCGTCGTCTGCGGCCACCACCAGCAACACCAGGTCGATGCCGTGGGCACCGGCGAGCATGTTGTGGATAAAACGCTCGTGGCCGGGCACGTCGATGAAGCCGGTCAGCGGCGCACCTTCGGCCAGGGCTGCATAGCGGTAGCCGAGATCGATGGTCATGCCGCGCTCGCGCTCTTCCTGGCGATGGTCACCCGCCTGCCCGGTCAGGGCCTGCAGCAGCGCGGTCTTGCCGTGGTCGATATGGCCGGCGGTGCCAACGATCACTGCACCGGCCCCAACTGCAGGGCCGGCAGTTGCGCCAACCACTGGGCTTCGTCGTCCAGCTGGCGCAGGTCGAGCCACAGCGCATCGTCGTGGATGCGCCCGAGCACCGGTACCGGAAGGTTGCGCAAGGCCCGCTCCAACACATGCAGGCTACGCCCGCGCAGCTTCTTCGACACCCGCGGGCGCAGGCACAGCGCGGCGCTGGGCAGGCGTGCAACCGGCTGGCTGCCACTGCCGATCATGCCCAATGCTGGCTCCACGCTGACGGCCCACTGTGCGTCGAGGCGAGCCTTGAGTTCCGGTGCCAGGCGCTCGGCCTGGGCCTGGATTTCGGCCTGGCTGCGGGTCAGCAGGCGCAGGCTGGGCAGGCGCTCGGCCAGCCGGTCGGGGTTGCGGTACAGCGCCAGCACCGCCTCAAGCGCGGCGAGGGTGATCTTGTCGACGCGCAGCGCGCGTTTGAGGGGGTTTTTCTTGATCTTGGCGATCAGCGCCTTGCGCCCGACGATGATCCCGGCCTGCGGGCCGCCCAGCAGCTTGTCGCCGCTGAAGGTGACGATATCGGCGCCGTCGGCCAGGGCCTGGCGCACGGTCGGTTCGGCGGGCAGGCCCCAGCGGGTCATATCGAGCAGGCTGCCACTGCCCAGGTCTTCGAGCAGGGGCAGGTCATGTTGGTGGGCAATGTGCGCAAGTTCGGCGGTGGGCACCTGAGTGGTGAAGCCCTGGATGCTGTAGTTGCTGCAGTGCACGCGCATCAGCAGGCCGGTACGCGGGTTGATCGCGCCTTCGTAGTCGCGGGCATGGGTGCGGTTGGTGGTGCCGACTTCGTGCAGGCGCACGCCGGCGCGGGCCATGATGTCGGGGATGCGGAAGGCACCGCCGATCTCGATCAGCTCGCCCCGGGAGATGATGCCCTCCTTGCGCGCGCCCAGGCTGTTAAGCGCCAGCAGCACGGCGGCGGCGTTGTTGTTGACCACGGTGACGGCTTCGGCGCCGGTCAGCTCGCGGATCAGCCCTTCGATCAGGTCGTCGCGGTCACCGCGCTTGCCGGTGGCCAGGTCGAACTCCAGGTTGAGCGGGTAGCGGGCTGCGGTCTGCATGGCTTCGATGGCCTCTTCCGGCAACAAGGCGCGGCCGAGGTTGGTGTGCAGCACGGTGCCAGTGAGGTTGAACACGCGGCGGACCTGGCTGCGTTGCTGGGTGGCCAGGCGCTCGCCGGTGCGGCCCAGCAACACGTCTGCGGCCAGTTCGGCGGTGCTGAGTTGGCCTTGCCGGGTGGGTTCGCGCAGGTCGTCGAGCAGTTGGCGCAGCGTATTCAGCACGGCGTCGCGGCCATGCCGGTCGATCAGCGGGAGGCAGGCCGGGTGGCGCAGGAGGGTATCGATGGAAGGCAGGCGTGGGGCGTTATCGGCGAGGCTTGAAGACATCAGGTACTACCTTGAGCTGGTCCGTTGTCTGTTCTGACCCTTTCGCGGGGCAAGCCCGCCCCCACAGTTCTCGGAAAAAGCGCAGTACCTGTGGGAGCGGGCTTGCCCCGCGAAAAGGGCGACTCGAACTTGCAGTGTAGACACTCAGCCACCACCCGGCGCCAGCATCAGGTTCGGTGCCAGGCGTTGAAAGCCTTCCTCATCCAAGCGCATATCCAGTGCCAGGCTGGCCAAGTCATCGGCCAACGGCTCGGCCGCCGCATCGTTCTCCAGGTAACTCTGCTTCAGGTAGCTGTTGCACCCCGGGCAGCACTCGGCCCGCAGCGGCGCCTTGCCCGGCGCGTGGCGATCATCCTCCAGGCTGGTATAGCGCAGGCCCTTGCTCGACTCGCAGTACACGCACTTGACCCGCACCACATGCCACTCGCAGGCACACAACGAACACGCCAGGTAACGCAGGCCGTTGTGCTTGCCACGGTTGCGCACCACCCCGGCCATCGCCGGCGAGCCGCAGGCCGGGCACTGGGCCTGGCTGCCAGAGGGCTTGAGCTCGGCGGCCGGCAGCGCCAGCAGCCAGCTGAACCACGCGGCTTGTAGCGCGGCGCCGAGGAACGGCACCAACGCTGCCGGCACGGCGTCGAACTGCCCAGCCAGCAAGGCGATGCCCCACCCTTTGCGCTGGCTGTCGTCACTGTCGCGCAGTGCCTGCAACGCCACAGCCAACGGGCCGCTGGCCTCTTCGTCAAAGTGCTCGATCAACGCCTGCATCCACACCAGCCACGGCCCTTCGCGCACCAGGCTGTCGGCTGCAAGGGGCGGCAGACCATGGCTTATGCACAGGCGCTGACGCGCTTCGGCCACCGGTAAACCACTGGGCGGGTTATCCACAAGCTGCTGCTGGAAGCGGCACAGCCAGGCGATCAGGCGCAGGTAATCGCCAAGGGCATTACCCACTGCCAACTGCTCCAGCCGCTCGGCACGCTGGGCGAACAAGTCCTTGGGCGGCAGATGAATGAACGGCGGCGCCACCGCCGACGCTTCGATCTGCCCGGGTTCGAGTATCGTGCTCACACGCTCATCCTTCTTTACGTCCGTGATCGCCCGGCGTCTTGTCGCCAGTCACGTCGCGGTACCACAACTGATGGTGTTTGCGCGCCCAGGCGCGGCTGACCCAGCCATGCAGCATGGCGCCGATCGAGCCTTTGATCCAGATACCGGCGTAGATGTGCACGATGATGCTGAGGATCAGCACGAAGCCTGCCAGTGCATGGGCAAGCGACGCCACGCGTATCGCGCCAATATCGAAGTAATGGCTGAAATACGCGCGCCAGATCACCACACCGCTGATCAACAGCACCAGCATGCACACCAGCAGCGTCCAGAACAGCAGCTTCTGCCCGGCGTTGTACTTGCCAATTGGCGGCACGCCATCTTCCCGGTTGACCATCACCCGGTCGATGCGGCGCAGCCACAGGCGGTCGTTGGCGGTGATGAAATTGGCGCGCCAGAAGCGCACTACCAGGCCAAGGAAGAACACGAACATCGCCACGCCCATGAACGGGTGCAGGATGCGTGTCCAGGGCCCGCCGCCGAACAGGTGGCTGAGCCAGAACAGCGCCGGGTGGAACAGCGCCAACCCGGAAAGCCCGGCCAGGAAGAACAGGATGGCGACGATCCAGTGGTTGGTCCGTTCGTTGGCGTTGTAGCGCAGGATGGGTTTGTTGTCGTTCATGGCCGCTGCTCCCCTTGCCCACCGGGCTGCTTCGGATCGTAGACATGCACTGCCGGGTCCACCTGGTGCACGCTGTCATCGGGCGGCGTGGGGTGTTCGTCCTCTTCGACCCGCTGCGGGCCGACCCGCACATAGTGGAAGAACCCGGCCAGCACCGCCGCGCCCATGGCCAGTAGCGCCAGCGGTTTGGTGATGCCCTTCCACAAGCCCACCAGCGGGCTGATCACCGGTTGGTCCGGCAGGCCGGCGTACAACGTAGGCGTGTCGGCATGGTGCAGCACGTACATCACGTGGGTGCCGCCGACGCCGTCCGGGTCATACAGCCCGGCGTTGTCGTAGCCGCGCGACTTGAGGTCGACGATACGCTCGGCGGCGTGCACCTTCATCTCGTCCTTGGTGCCGAACACGATCGCCCCGGTCGGGCAGGTTTTCACGCAGGCCGGCTCCAGGCCCACGGTCACGCGGTCGGAACACAGGGTGCATTTGTACGCCTTGTGGTCCTTCTGCGAGATGCGCGGGATATTGAACGGGCAGCCGGTGATGCAGTAGCCGCAGCCGATGCAGTGGTCTTGGTTGAAGTCGACGATGCCGTTGGCATGCTTGATGATTGCCCCCGGGCTCGGGCACGCCTTCAGGCAGCCTGGTTCGGCGCAATGCATGCAGCCGTCCTTGCGGATCAGCCACTCCAGGTTGCCGTCGTCGCGCTCGTGCTCGGTGAAGCGCATCAGGGTCCAGGTCTCGGCGGTGAGGTCCTGGGGGTTGTCGTAGGTGCCGTGGTTGTGGCCGACCTCGTCACGCAGTTCGTTCCACTCCGAGCACGCCACCTGGCAGGCCTTGCAGCCGATGCACTTGGTGGTGTCGATCAGCTTGGCGACTTCCTGCTGCTGGCGTACCGACGGCGGTACGGTGGTGGTGGCCGAGCGGGCGATGATGTCTTGGCTGGCCATCAGAGTTTCTCCACTTTGACGAGGAACGACTTGGACTCCGGCGTCTGGGTATTGCCATCACCCAGGAACGGCACCAGGGTGTTGGTCAGGTAGCCGTGCCGGGTCGCCCCGGTGAAGCCCCAGTGCAGTGGGATGCCGATCTGGTGCACGGTCTGGTTGTTGACCTGCAGCGGGCGAATCCGCTTGGTCACCACCGCCACCGCATCGATATGGCCGCGCTTGCTCGACACCCGCACCCGGTCACCCGCCTTGATGCCTTTCTCGTTCGCCAGCACCTCGCCAATCTCGACGAACTGCTCGGGCTGGGCGATGGCGTTGAGCCGGCAATGCTTGCTCCAGAAGTGGAAGTGCTCGGTCAGCCGGTACGTGGTCGCCGCGTAGGGGAATTCATCATGGGTGCCGAGGGTGTCCCACACCGAATCGAAGATCCGCCCGGCCGGGTTGCTGGTGGCCTTCTTGTTCTGCGGGTGCAGTGGGTTGATGCCGATCGGTGTTTCAAACGGCTCGTAGTGCTCGGGGAACGGGCCTTCGGCCATCTTGTCGATGGCGAAGAAGCGCGCCACGCCCTCGGGGTTCATGATGAACGGGTTCATCCCGGCTTCCGGTGGCGAGTCGACCTTGAAGTCGGGCACGTCGGTGCCGGTCCAGGCCTTGCCGTTCCACCACACCAGGCGCTTCTTCTCTGGGTCCCATGGCTTGCCTTGCGGGTCGCTGGAGGCACGGTTGTAGAGGATGCGGCGGTTGGCCGGCCAGGCCCAGGCCCAGTTCTGAACCTGGTGCATGCCATACGGGTCGCTGTTGTCACGGCGGGCCATCTGGTTGCCTTGCTCGGTCCAGCAGCCGGCGAAAATCCAGCAGCCCGACGCCGTGCTGCCGTCGTCCTTGAGCTGGCCGAAGCCCGACAACTGTTGCCCGCCCTTGAGCACGGCGCCGGTCGGGTCGGTGACGTCGGTCACGGCCCAGCCGTTCATTTCCTTGGCCAATTCCTCCGGGGACGGCTCTTCAGGGATTTTGTATGGCCAGCTGATGTTCATCAGGGGATCGGGGTAGGCGCCGCCCTCGGCCTGGTAGCGTTGGCGCAGGCGCAGGAACAGTTCACTCATGATGTGCACGTCGGTGCGGGTCTGGCCTGGGCCGTCGGCGCCCTTCCAGTGCCACTGCAGCCAGCGGCTGCTGTTGACCAGCGAGCCGTCCTCCTCGGCAAAGCAGGTGGTGGGCAGGCGGATCACTTCGGTCTGGATGTTGGCCGTGTCGACGTCGTTGAACGGCCCGGCGTTGCGCCAGAACTCCGAGGTTTCGGTGGCCAGCGGGTCCATGATCACCAGCCATTTGAGCTTGGCCAGCGCTGCGGTGACGCGGTTCTTGTCCGGCAGCGCGGCGATCGGGTTGAAGCCCTGGCAGATGTAACCGTTGACCTTGCCCTGGCTCATCATCTCGAACATGCGCAGCACGTCGTAGGCCGGCACGTCGAGCTTGGGCAGCCAGTCGTAGCCCCAGTTGTTTTCTGCCGTGGCATTGGCGCCATACCAGGCCTTCATCAGGCTGACGTGGAACTTGCCGTAGTTCTGCCAGTACGACAGCTGCCCCGGGCGCAGCGGCTTGGAGGCGCGCTTGTCGATGAAGGCGGCGTAGTCCTGTTCGGCATCGCCGGCCAGGGTCAGGTAGCCCGGCAGCGAGTTGGACAGCAGGCCGAGGTCGGTCAGGCCCTGGATGTTGGAGTGCCCGCGCAGGGCGTTGACCCCGCCGCCCGGCATGCCGACGTTACCCAGCAGCAACTGGACCATGGCCGCACTGCGGATGATCTGCGCGCCGATCGAATGCTGCGTCCAGCCCAGCGCATAGAGAATCGTCATGGTCTTGCCCGGTGCCGAGCAGGTGGCGATCTCTTCCCAGATCTTCATCATGGCGTCCTGCGGCATGCCACAGGTCATGCTGGCCAGTTCCGGGGTGTAGCGGCTGTAGTGCTGCTTCATCAACTGGAACACGCAACGCGGGTGTTGCAGGGTTGGGTCGACTTTGGCAAAGCCGTCCTCCCCCAGCTCGTAGCCCCAACCGGACTTGTCGGCATACACGCGCTTGGCGGGGTCGTAGCCGCTGAACAGCCCGTCCTCGAAGCCATAGCTTTCTTTGACGATGAACGACACGTCGGTGTAGTTGCGCACGTATTCGTGCTGGATCTTGTCGGTGCTCAGCAGGTAGTTGATCAGCCCGCCCATGAAGGCGATGTCGCTGCCGGTGCGAATCGGTGCGTAGTAGTCCGCCACCGAGGCGGTACGGGTAAACCGCGGGTCGACCACGATCAGCCGCGCCTTGTTGTGCGCTTTGGCCTCGGTCACCCACTTGAAGCCGCACGGGTGCGCTTCTGCTGCGTTGCCACCCATCACCAGGACCAGATTCGCGTTGGCGATATCGGACCAGTGGTTGGTCATGGCGCCACGGCCGTACGTCGGGGCAAGACTTGCCACCGTCGGGCCATGTCAGACACGTGCTTGGTTATCGAACCCCAGCATGCCTGTTGCGCGGATGACCTTGTGGGTCAGGTAGCCAGCCTCGCTGGAGGCGGCGGAGGCAGCGAGAAAACCGGTGGTGAGCCAGCGGTTGACGGTTTGCCCCTGGGCGTTTTTCTCGATGAAGTTGGCGTCACGGTCCTGCTTCATCAGGTGGGCGATGCGGTCGAGCGCCTCGTCCCACTCCACCCGCACCCACTCCTTGCTGCCCGGCTTGCGCACTTCGGGGTACTGCAGGCGGCTCGGGCTGTGGATAAAGTCCAGAAGGCCTGCGCCTTTGGGGCACAGCGTGCCGCGGTTGACCGGGTGGTCGGCGTCGCCTTCGATGTGGATGATGTTCTGTTTGACGTTTTTGCCCGCATCGCCCTGGCTGTACATGATCAGGCCGCAGCCGACCGAGCAGTAGGGGCAGGTGTTGCGGGTTTCGATGGTGTGCGCCAGCTTGAAGTGGCGTACCTGCTCGGCGAAGGCCGGCGTCGGGGCCATGCCCAACGCCGCCAGGCTAGAGCCTCCAAGGCCGACGGCGGCGACCTTGAAGAATTGCCGACGGTTGAGGTCCATCGTGCACTCCTGATCAGGTGGTGGGCGCACGGAACATGGCCGGCGCCTTTTGGTAGTCACGGTGACGGTTTTGACGGCCGCCAAGGGGTAAGACTAGTCAAGAATTGGGAAGGTGCGATGACATGGGTCAGGGGAGGTGTTGGGGATCGGTGTGGGGGCTGACAGGTGCTCGCCACAACAGCTTCAGCGCCTGTGAGATCGAGCGCCGCCCGCGCGGCGCATCGCGACGCAAGGCCGCTCCTACATCTGTTTCGGGCCAATTATTCCTGAGGCATTGGCGCGCGCCCCCTTGGTGTTCGCCTCGATATTGCGTCGTGCGAACAAGGCGGTCGCGCGCAAATGTCACAGACCTCATTGGCCCGAAACAAATGGAGCGGCCTTGCGTCGCGATGCGCCGCGCGGGCGGCGCTCGATCTCATAGGCGCTGAAGCTGTTGTGGCGAACACCCCGTGCCCACCCTTTTCTCCCGACATGCACCTCACAGCCAACAAACCCATCCGCCGTAAGACATTTCTGAACCTGAAACCAAATGCTACAGGTTACAGCCACTTAGGAATTACCCTACACGCACTGCTGAAGTATCGCTGTTGTCGGGGAAATGCCTCAGGGATAACGTTTTCGGGTCGCTTCGGCGGCCGGGCATGAGAACCCGATCAATTAGCTAGCAGCACCGTTATGGTGGCCGTACGTGGGCGGGCTTTCGCCTGGCCGAGTGTTTGCTAGCTTCTATCGGCTTTCTCACACCTGCGTATGGCTGCCACCTTCAATCCATGAGAAAGATTCAGGTGGTAGCACCCTTCGACGAGAAGCTGGAGTTACCCTATGAAAAAGATCGTCCCAGACCCACCCCGCCGCAAACCGATCACCACCCCATTCTTCACCGTCCAATCCGACATGTACCCACCCCATGCCCTCGCCCACGTTAGCGAGCTGCTACGCGGCGTCATCGAAACCATCGACGACCATTGCCGCGCCCACGCCAGCGAACCTGGCCTGAACATGCTGAGCAATGCCTTGCATGCCAGCGAGATCGCCCGTTCGCTGGTAGAGCACGTACACAACCGTCTCTATGGCCAACAGGCCGAGGAGTGAGCCCATGGCCGACGAACCCAAGCCCCTCACCACCGCGGGCCTGGCAACCTTCCTTGATGTGGGCAACCCATCGTTGAACTTGCTGCGTGTGCAGCCTGGCATCCCGATTGATGTGGCATATGAGCAGGTGTCGGTGCTGCTGGGCTACATCAAGCACCTGGTGCGTGAAGGCGATATGGACGATGACCACAAGTTGCTCGGCGCGGCTGACTACCTGAGTGTCCTGGCCAAGGCGTTGATGGACGATATCGAGTTAGCCAAGAACCGGTTGCATTGATCTCACTGGCCTCTTCGCGGTAAACCCCACAAGATCCCGCAAAGAGGCCATCAGCCGTCAGGGCGCCAGTTGGCCCAAACGATAACGGGGCAATCAAGCAGCGCCCAACGGCCTAGGCAGATCGCGCACCACATTAAGCGCCGCACTGCTCTGCGCCACCGGCATGATCTCGATGGTGTTGATATTCACATGCGCGGGCTGGTCCGCAATCCAGGCCACCGTGGCCGCGATATCCTCCGGCAGAATCGCCTCCACATCACGGTACAGAGCCTGCACGGCCTCCACATCGCCCTTCAGGCGCACCAGCGAAAAATCGGTACCCGAGCACAGGCCCGGTTCAATGTTGCTCACCCGAACACACGTACCGGCCAGGTCGGCACGCAGATTGAGGCTGAACTGGCGAACGAATGCCTTGCTGGCGCCATACACGTTGCCGCCTGGGTAGGGGTAAGTGCCGGCAATGGAGCCGATGTTGATGATCATCCCGCTGTCCGCCGCCACCATCTGCGGCAGGATCTTGTGGGTGACCATGGCCAGCCCGGTGACATTGGTGTCGATCATCCGCTGCCAGTTTTCGGCGCTGCTGGCCTGGGCGCGATCGACGCCCAGCGCCAGCCCGGCGTTGTTCACCAGCAGGTCGATCTGCAGCGACGCATCACGGATCTGTTCGACAGCCGCTTCAAGCGACACCGGGTCGGTGACATCCAGGGCCAGCGGGATGAAATTGACCCCCAGTTCACCCTCCAGTGCCTGCAGTTTATCCATGCGCCGGGCGCCACCGATCACGCGGTAGCCCTTGGCAACCAAGGTACGACAGATGGCACGGCCGAACCCCGAGGAGGCGCCGGTTACGAATGCGGTTTTCATCAGTTATCTCCGGTTGGGTAAGTCAGACCAGGTACTTCACGCCCAGGCTGGTGAACAGGCACAGCATCGAGAACACCAACACCTTGCGCACCACGTCGTTGCCTTTGCGCAAGGCCAGGGCACTGCCCATGTGGTTGCCGAGGATGTTGCAGGCCACCAGTGGCAGGGCAAGCAGGTACACAACCTTGCCGGCCATGATGAACGCCACCAGTGCGCCGATGTTGGAGGCGAAGTTGAAGGTCTTGGAGTTGGCCGAGCTGGAGACCAGGTCCATGCGCAGCAGGTAGTGGAAGGCGATGATGAACATGCTGCCGGTGCCAGGGCCGAAGAAGCCGTCATAAAAGCCGATGGTCAGGCAGGTCAGCGGCACCACGGTGTAAAGCACCCGCGGTGACAGCTCGCGCTCCTCGACCGGGCGGTCCTTGGGGGTGAGGAAAATCAGGATGCCGACCGGGATCAGCGCCAGGATGATCTTGCCCACGGTCTCCTGGGAGATCGACACAATCAGGTGCGCCCCCAGGTAGGCCCCGAGCAACGAGAACGGCACGCCGACCAGCGCCACCTTCCAGACCATCTTGCTGTTGGCCAGAAAGTTGCGAATGGCCGCCAGCGTGCCCAGGGTGCTGACCAGTTTTTCTTGCCCCAGGGCCACTTGCGGCGGCATGCCCACCAGCAAAAACCCAGGGACCAGAAACAGCCCGCCACCGCCGGCAATGCTGTCGACGAAGCCGGCAATGAACGCGATCGCACCCAGCATCAGGATCGCCAGCAGCCAATGTTCCGCCCAGAAAGCGCCTAACAGTTCCATAACATTACGTCCATCGAGTGGTTGAGTGAGATCAGGAGCGCACTTCGTAGAGGTGATCGGCGCGGGTGAAATGCACACGGTTCAGGTCGTTGACCGCGAACAGGCGCATCAGCCAGCGGTCGGCACCGTCGTTTTGCGGCTCGAAGCCATCACGGGCATGCAATACGCGCTGGTTCTTGAACACCATGAAGTCACCCGGCAACAGCAGGTGCGGCTCATCGAAGCGGCGGGTTTCCAGCACGCCGCGCAGGCTGGCCAAGGCTTGCTCGGCGCGCAGGTTCAGCCCGTGGGTGTTTTCACTGTCGAAACGGCACAACCACTCGCCCGCGTTGCCACGTGCCAGCACGGGCAGCTCGGCGGTGCAGCGCCGATTGGCGGTGAACGAGTCGGGGCGGCGAATTTCGAACTGTGGCTGGCAAAGCTCGCGCACGCTGGCCGCGGGCAGCGCCGCCACTACGGCATCGAGGTTGACCAACGTTGTGCTGATACGTGGGTCACAGCGCATGCCGAAGAACGACAGGTACTCCGGGCAGCACGAAGCGCTGCCCAGTGGCTCGGACGACAACGGCAAGTCGGGGTTGTCCACATGATAGGAAAAGCGCAGCCGCGAGCCGTGGGAGCTCTTGTGGCTGGACGAGGTACGCGCCGGGATGACATGGCGGAACAGGCGCCCGTCGTTCTCCCCTTCATAAACGATCGGGTTGATCCCCATCAGGCTCTGCATGGTCAGGCTTACCAGGCAGGCTATCGGCGTGCTGCGCGGGCTGAGTACCCCGGAGTACGGCGTAGGGGGGACGTCGCGGTCGCGTGGGCAGTTGCGCACGATCATGCAGGTCAGCTGCGGGTCTTCGACGAAGCCACGAATCTGTTGGCAGAGTGCTTTGCCCAGCACCTCCTGTGCCTGGTCCTTGAGCTGCGGATAGAGCTCTTTGCTGGTTTCAAAATCGAGGGGGGTATTGTTCAGTACGGTTTGCCAGGCACTTGAAGTCACCCAAGGCAGGCGAATCTCCAGTGAAGTCTGAGGCTCGGCTGCTTGTTGCAGGTGTGCGCTTTCCATTTCGAGTGATAGTCCATTGAGCTAGCTTGTGGCCATTCGGTGTCGTGCTAAGCCGGGCAGAGGCGGCAGACATTGTCTTTTTTTTGAAGCCGTTCACAGCTGTGCGATGGGGTGGCGGAGGCAGAAAGGGCACCCGTCAATTGCATCGACTCAATCATTGTAATTACAAAAATAGAATCGACTCAATTTATTTCATCATCAAGAAAGAACATCGATTGAATCGATTCAATCAACTTATTGATTTCAAAAGATTTCTTGATAATCGAGCGCAGACGCTGGCGCCTGATGACGAGTACAGCCGCAAACCGACTTACCCGCCCTTCCACTTTTGCTTCTCCGAACCACCTCAATCGGTGCAATTTACCCACAAGAAAACACAATTACTCCTATCAGACCTTTCGTGCTAGGCTTTCGCGTTCTTGCAGCTTCTGGTGCCATTTCCATGTGGGTTCCTCACTACAGCGACCTGGCACAGCCGGTCTATCTGATGATCGCCGACGCCCTTGAACAGGACATCGGCAGCGGCCGGCTGACCGCTGGCGAACGCTTGCCAACACTCAAGGACCTGGCCGAATCACTGAACGTGACGCCTGGCACCATCGGCCGAGCCTATGACGAAGCGGCCAAACGTGGCCTGGTGGTTGGCGAGGTAGGGCGCGGCACCTTCGTGCTGCAGCAACGCCAGGCGCAGGCCCCGGCAGCACGCCCCGTACCGGCGCCAGCCGAACGCGAGAGCGGGCAGATCGACCTTTCGATCATCAAGCCCAATGACGCGCACATGACCGACTGGCTGCGCGGGGCAATAAACGAACTGGCCGCGTCACCCGACCTGGCCCAGGTGCTCGATTACGTCACCGAGGGTGGCCATGCGACGCACAAGCAGGCCGGTGCGGCCTGGATCCAGCGCTGGATGCCTGAAGCCAACTGGCAGCAGGTAGTGCTGACCTCGGGTGCCCAGCATGGCCTGCTGGTGGCCATCAGCAGCCTGTCCAAAGGCGACGACGTCATACTGTGCGAGTCGTTCTGCTACCCAGGCATCATTTCGCTGGCCCATAGCATGGGGCGCCGCCTGCGCGGTGTGGCCATGGATGAACATGGCCTGATTCCCGAGGCCTTGCGCGCAGCGTGCGTAGAACACCGCCCTTCCCTGCTGGTGTGCGTCACCACCCACCAGAACCCGACCAACTCGATCATGCCCCACGCGCGCCGCGAAGCCATCGCCGCCATTGCCCGCGAGTTCGACCTGTTCATCGTCGATGACGATATTTACGGCTTCCTGGAGCCAGCACCTGGCTACAAGCCCTTGGCCGCCTATGCACCCGAACGCTCGGTATACCTGACCAGCTTGTCCAAGAGCGTGCTGCCAGCGCTGCGTATCGGCTACCTGTATGCCCCGCCGCAAACCCTGTCGCGGCTGTCGTCGATGGTGCGCAGCAGCGTGTGGATGCCATCGCCGTTGATGGCACAACTGGCCAGCAACCTGATCAACAGCGGCATGGCCGAGCAACTGGTGCAGGTGCAGCAGGACGAAGCGGCCACGCGCCAGCAGATGGCCCGTGAAATCCTTGGCAAGTACAAGATCCGCAGCCAGCCCTACAGTTTTCATATCTGGCTGGAACTGCCCGAGCCCTGGACCAGCGACGAATTTGCCAACCTGGCGCGCAACAATGGCGTCACCGTGGTCAGCGGCAGCCAGTTCCTGCCTGAACGCAGCGCTGCCACCTGTGGCGTGCGTATCGCCCTGATGACGCCGAGCCGTGCGGAACTGGGCTTTGCCCTGACCAAGCTGGTCAGCCTGCTGGATTCGCCGGAGCCGCGGCTTTTCTACTAGGCGAATGACCCTGGACGGCTCGCTGCCGTCCTTTTGAGACAGGCCGACATCAGTTTCAGAAACGGACTACATCAACAAACGCCAGTCGCCTGCTAGGTTGCCCGAAAAATCCTAAGGGTAATGCTTGCATGAAAACCTATTACGGCCGTGCCAGTCTCCTCATGTGCTCGCTGTTGCTGGCGGCACCCTCGCTGGCTGATCCCTTGACAACCGCCCCGCCTCCCTGCGCCTCGATCACTGCCGAAGCCGCCCGGGCAATGGCCTCAGCCGCCGAACGCGCTGCCCAGGCCGAGGGCTTTGCCATCGTCATCAGCATTGTCGACAACCAGGGCAACCTCAAGCACTTCCATCGCATGGACGGCACCAGCAGCGGCAGCATCCAGGTCTCGAAGCTAAAGGCCGCGACTTCCGCCCGTTTCCCGCTTGCCTCCAGAACACTTGCAGAGCGCAGTGCTGGCCTGCCGGCGAACCCCTACGCGTCACTGCCTGGCTTCACGCTACTGGGCGGTGGCCTGCCAATCATGGATGCGAATGGCCAGCATCTCGGCGGCATCGGTATCAGCGGGGCTACGCCGGAGTTGGATGTGCAGTTTGCCCAGGCGGCGCTGGATGGCGATGCCTGACGCTCGGGGGCTTACCTTTCATTTGCGCCCGTGAAGTTTCCTCGCACATAAAAAAACCCAGGGCAAATGCCCTGGGCTTTCGATGTAGCGTGACGCCTAACCGCGCTGATCAGAACGGAATATCGTCATCAAAGCTGTCAAAGTCAGCCGCCGGCTGCGGCGCTGGCTGCTGCGGCGCTGGGCGCTGAGGAGCCTGTTGCGGGCGCTGGGCCTGCTGACGTGGTGGCGCCTGGTTGTATTGTTGCTGCTGGCCACCCTGGTTGTAGTTGTTGCCACCACCCTGGTTGTACTGGTCGCCGCCACCTTGCTGGTTCTGCGGACGGCCGCCCAGCAGCTGCATGGTGCCCTGCATGTCGACGATGATTTCGGTGGTGTAACGCTTGATGCCGTCTTTTTCCCACTCGCGGGTCTGCAGCTTGCCTTCGATGTACACCTGCGAACCCTTGCGCAGGTATTCGCCGGCAATTTCGGCAACCTTGCCGAACATCGACACACGGTGCCACTCGGTACGCTCGACCTTCTGGCCCGACTGCTTGTCGGTCCACTGCTCGCTGGTAGCCAGGCTCAGGTTGGTCACGGCGTTACCGTTGGGCAGGTAGCGGACTTCGGGATCCTGGCCACAGGTGCCGACCAGAATGACTTTGTTAACCCCACGGGCCATAACGTTCTCCTAGGCTTCGCACGCCGAAGAGGCTGGGTTCACCAGACGCTCGAGGGTCGTACGGTCCAAAATTTTCGTATCCAGTTTGATATAGATGGCGGCTTCTTCTGCCACCACAACGGCGTCGGTTACACCCGGCACGGCCATCAGGCGTTCGGTCAACCCGGCTTCCCGGACTGCCTCGGGCGTCAACGGCATGCGCAGGCTGGTCACATACGGCGGCTCGTTCATGCGCAAGGCAACGACCAGCCACACGGCACACAGCGCCGCACAACCCAGAAACACCATGTTCAGCCCACCGTGCTGGAACAACCAGCCACCGAGGATTCCGCCTAGGGCGGCGCCCAGGAACTGGCTGGTGGAATACACCCCCATCGCCGTTCCCTTGCCACCCGCAGGCGACACCTTGCTCACCAGCGAAGGCAGCGAGGCTTCCAGCAGGTTGAATGCAGTAAAGAATACCACGGTGCCAATCACCAGTCCGCGCAAGTTGTCAGCCCACTGCCAGAAGAACACCTCCACCAGCAGCAACACACTGACCGCTCCGGCCAGCACGCGTTTCATCTTGCGCTTCTTCTCGCCGTAGATGATGAACGGCACCATTGCAAAAAATGAGATGAACAGCGCGGTCAGGTACACCCACCAGTGTTCTTCCTTCGGCAGGCCGCCCCGTTCGACGAAGGCCAAAGGCAGGGCGACGAAGCTGGCCATGAGAATGGCATGCAGGATGAAGATACCGACGTCCAGGCGCAGAAGGTCCGCATGGCGCAGGGTCGGGCCGAGTGCCTGGCGCGCGACACCCGACTCGCGGTGCTGCAGGGTGCTGTGGGAATTGGGTACGACGAAGGCAATCAGCAGGATACCGACCAAGGCAAGCCCCGCCGTGGCGAGGAACAATCCTGACAAGCCGAAGGCACTGGTCAACAGTGGCCCGACGACCATGGCGACGGCGAATGACAGGCCGATGCTCATGCCGATCATGGCCATGGCCTTGGTGCGGTGTTGCTCGCGGGTAAGGTCGGACAGCAGCGCCATGACCGCCGCAGAAATCGCCCCCGCGCCCTGCAGAATGCGCCCGGCGATCACGCCCCAGATAGAGTCGGCCTGGGCCGCCAAAATGCTGCCCAAGGCGAAGATCACCAGCCCCAGGTAGATCACCGGACGCCGCCCGATGCGGTCGGACACCATGCCGAACGGGATCTGCAGTACCGCCTGGGTCAGGCCATAGGCGCCAATGGCCAGGCCGATCAGCGCGGGCGTGGCGCCAGCCAGGTCCATGCCGTAGGTGGCCAGCACCGGCAAGACCATGAACATGCCCAGCATACGAAAGGCAAAGACCAGGGCCAGGCCGCTTGCGGCGCGGGTTTCGCTGCCACTCATGCGCTCGTTGTGGGTGTCGTGCATGGATTAACCTCGTGTGAACCGGCGGCGATTCTATCAGTCCGACAGCTAGACGGCATATACGCGACGCTTTGCCGCGTAATGGCAGCGCGCCGTATACTTCCTTGTTTATGCCCGCCGAGCGAGGCCGCAGTGGACAAGATCCTGATTCGTGGGGCACGTACCCACAACCTGAAGAACATCGACCTGACCCTGCCGCGGGACAAGCTGATCGTGATCACCGGCCTGTCCGGATCCGGCAAGTCCTCACTGGCGTTCGACACGCTGTACGCCGAAGGCCAGCGCCGCTATGTCGAATCCCTGTCGGCCTATGCCCGGCAGTTCCTGTCGATGATGGAAAAGCCCGACGTCGACACCATTGAAGGGCTCTCCCCGGCCATCTCCATCGAGCAGAAGTCGACGTCGCACAACCCGCGCTCTACCGTGGGCACGATCACCGAGATCTACGACTACCTGCGCCTGCTTTATGCCCGCGTCGGCACCCCGCGCTGCCCGGACCACGACATCCCGCTGGAAGCGCAGACCATCAGCCAGATGGTCGACCTGGTACTGGAGCGCCCTGAAGGCAGCAAGCTGATGCTGCTGGCCCCGGTAATCCGCGAGCGCAAGGGCGAGCACCTGGCGGTGTTCGACGAGCTGCGCGCCCAAGGCTTCGTCCGCGCACGGGTCAACGGCAAGCTCTACGAGCTCGATGAACTGCCCAAGCTGGACAAGCAGAAGAAGCACAGCATCGATGTGGTGGTAGACCGCTTCAAGGTCCGCGCCGACCTGCAGCAGCGCCTGGCCGAGTCGTTCGAGACTGCGCTCAAGCTGGCCGACGGCATCGCCCTGGTGGCGCCGATGGACGATGAGGAAGGCGAAGAGATGATCTTCTCCGCCCGCTTCGCCTGCCCGGTCTGCGGCCATGCGATCAGCGAGCTGGAACCCAAGCTGTTCTCGTTCAACAACCCGGCCGGTGCCTGCCCGACCTGTGACGGCCTGGGGGTCAAGCAGTTCTTCGACACCAAGCGCCTGGTCAATGCCGAGCTGACCTTGGCCGAGGGCGCGATACGTGGCTGGGACCGGCGCAACGTCTATTACTTCCAAATGCTCGGCTCGCTGTCCGCGCATTACGGGTTCAGCCTGGAGGCGCCGTTCGGCGAGCTGTCGGCCGAGCACCAGAAGGTGATCCTGCAAGGCAGCGGCAAGCAGAGCGTGGACTTCAAGTACCTCAACGACCGGGGCGACATCGTCAAACGCTCGCACCCGTTCGAGGGCATCGTGCCGAACCTGGAGCGGCGCTACCGCGAGACCGAATCGGCCACCGTGCGTGAAGAGCTGGCCAAGCTGCTCGGCACCCAGCCCTGCCCCGACTGCCGCGGTACTCGCCTGCGGCGCGAGGCCCGCCACGTGTGGGTTGGCGAGAAAACCCTGCCGGCAGTTACCAACCTGCCCATCGGTGAAGCCAGCAACTACTTCGGCGAGCTGACCCTGACGGGGCGCCGAGGCGAAATTGCTTCGAAGATCCTCAAGGAAATCTGCGAGCGCCTGCAATTTCTGGTCAACGTCGGCCTGGACTACCTGACACTGGACCGCAGCGCCGACACCCTGTCGGGCGGTGAAGCCCAGCGCATCCGCCTTGCCAGCCAGATCGGCGCGGGCCTGGTCGGGGTGATGTACATCCTCGACGAACCGTCCATCGGTCTTCATCAACGCGACAACGACCGCCTGCTGGCCACCCTCAACCACCTGCGCGACCTTGGCAACACGGTGATCGTGGTAGAGCACGACGAGGACGCTATCCGCCTGGCTGACTACGTGGTGGACATCGGTCCGGGGGCCGGGGTGCATGGCGGCCAGATCGTCGCCGAGGGCACGCCTGAAGAGGTCATGGCGCACCCTGACTCGCTGACTGGCAAATACCTGTCCGGGCGCAAGAAGATCGCCGTGCCAGCCAAACGCACACCGCGCGACAAGAAGCTCTCGCTGAAACTCAAAGGTGCCCGCGGCAACAACCTGCAGAACGTCGACCTGGAAATCCCGATCGGCCTGCTGACCTGCGTGACAGGGGTATCGGGTTCGGGCAAGTCGACGCTGATCAACAACACCTTGTACCCGCTCGCCGCGACCGCGCTGAACGGTGCCAGCAGCCTGGAAGCCGCGCCGCACAGCAGCATGGACGGCATGCAGCACCTGGACAAGGTAGTCGATATCGACCAGAGCCCGATTGGCCGCACACCGCGCTCCAACCCGGCAACCTACACCGGTATCTTCACGCCTATCCGTGAACTGTTCTCGGGCGTGCCCGAGTCGCGCTCGCGCGGCTATGGCCCCGGTCGCTTCTCGTTCAACGTCAAGGGGGGGCGTTGCGAGGCGTGCCAGGGTGACGGCCTGATCAAGGTCGAGATGCACTTCCTGCCAGACATCTACGTGCCGTGCGATGTGTGCAAGAGCAAGCGCTATAACCGCGAAACCCTGGAGATCAAGTACAAGGGCAAGAACATCCACGAGGTGCTGGAAATGACCATCGAGGATGCCCGCGAGTTCTTCGATGCGGTGCCGGCGCTGGCGCGCAAGCTGCAAACGCTGATGGACGTGGGCCTGTCATACATCAAGCTGGGGCAGTCGGCGACGACCTTGTCCGGCGGTGAGGCGCAGCGGGTTAAGCTGTCGCGCGAGCTGTCCAAGCGCGACACCGGCAAGACCCTGTACATCCTCGACGAGCCGACCACCGGCCTGCACTTCGCCGATATCCAGCAGTTGCTCGATGTGCTGCACCGCCTGCGCGACCACGGCAACACCGTGGTGGTGATCGAGCACAACCTGGACGTGATCAAGACGGCCGACTGGCTGGTGGACCTGGGGCCGGAGGGTGGCTCCAAGGGTGGGCAGATCATTGCCAGCGGTACGCCGGAAGAGCTGGCCAAGATGAAGCAGTCCTACACCGGGCATTACCTCAAGCCGCTGTTGGAGCGTGACCGGGCCTGATCCGCCTGTGCATAAAAAAGCCCCTGGTACCGTAGGTGCCAGGGGCTTTTTCGTGGGCTGTGGATAACTTACATCTGCGACTGCAGGTAGTTCTCCAGGCCGATCACCTTGATCAGGCCCTGCTGCTTCTCCAGCCAGTAGGTGTGATCTTCTTCGGTGTCAGCCAGCTGGGCGCGCAGGATGTCGCGGCTGATGTAGTCCTTGTGCAGCTCGCACAGCTCAATGCCTTTGCACAGCGCGGCACGCACCTTGTATTCGAGCTTGAGGTCAGCCTCGATCATTTCCGGCACGGTGCTGCCCACTTCGAGGTCATCGGCACGCATGTCGGGGGTGCCTTCGAGCATGAGGATGCGGCGCATCAGCGCATCGGCGTGCTGCGTCTCTTCTTCCATCTCGTGGTTGATACGCTCGTAGAGCTTGGACAGGCCCCAGTCTTCATACATACGCGAGTGAATGAAGTACTGGTCGCGTGCTGCCAGTTCGCCCTTCAGCAACGTGACGAGGTAGTTGATTACGTCCGGGTGACCTTGCATCGCCCTGCATCTCCATGTGAAAACATCAATGGACATAGTGTGAACCAGGTTTTGCTCGCGGTCACGGATAAACGCGCAATAACAGGCAAAAAATCGGCTAAACAGTAGTGATATTCATTGAAAAACCGCCCAAATGAGGGCGGTTCTTCTTATCACTTCGAGTTAAGCGAGGTTCACGCCCAACGCCTTGGCAATGCCTTCGCCGTAGGCGGCGTCAGCCTTGTAGAAGTACTGGAGCTGGCGCTGGATCACATCCTCGCTCACCCCTGCCATGGCACCGGCGATGTTACTGATCAGCAAGGCCTTCTGCTGTTCGTTCATCAGGCGGAACAACGCACCGGCGTGGCTGTAGTAGTCGTTGTCCTCGCGGTGATCGTAGCGATCAGCCGAACCATTGAGGGCCAGTGCAGGCTCGGCATGGCGTGGCGACTGCTTGGGTGCATCGGCGTAACTGTTGGGCTCGTAGTTCGGCGCGCTGCCGTAACTGCCGGTGGCCATCGAACCGTCACGCTGGTAGCTGTTGACTGGGCAGCGCGGTGCATTGACCGGCAGATGCTGATGGTTGGTACCCACTCGGTAGCGGTGCGCATCAGCGTAGGCAAACACGCGGCCTTGCAGCATGCGGTCTGGCGACAGCCCTACACCAGGGACCATGTTGCTAGGGCCAAAAGCGGCCTGCTCGACTTCGGCGAAGTAGTTGAGCGGGTTGCGGTTGAGCTCCAGCACACCCACTTCGATCAATGGGTAGTCCTTTTGCGACCAGGTCTTGGTCACGTCGAACGGGTTCTCGTCGCGGCTGGCCGCCTCGGCTTCACTCATCACCTGAATGCACACGGTCCAGCGCGGGTAGTCGCCACGCTCGATGGCCTCGAACAGGTCGCGCTGGGCGTAGTCCGGGTCTGTGCCGGCCAGGCGTGCAGCGTCGGCTGGGGCGAGGTTCTTGATGCCTTGCTGGGTCTTGAAGTGCCATTTGACCCAGGTGCGCTCGCCTGCAGCGCTGATCAGGCTGTAGGTGTGGCTGCCGAAGCCGTGCATGTGACGATAGCCGTCCGGAATGCCGCGGTCGGAGAACAGGATGGTGACCTGGTGCAGTGCCTCGGGTGAGTGCGACCAGAAGTCCCACATCATCTGGGCGTTCTTCAGGTTGGATTGCGGGTGGCGCTTCTGGGTGTGGATAAAGTCCGGGAACTTGAGCGGGTCACGGATGAAGAACACCGGGGTGTTATTGCCAACGATGTCCCAGTTGCCTTCCTCGGTATAGAACTTCAGCGCAAAACCTCGCGGGTCACGCTCGGTGTCGGCCGAACCCCGTTCGCCACCGACGGTGGAGAAACGCAGGAAGGTTTCAGTCTGTTTGCCGACCTGCTCGAACAGCTTGGCGCTGGTGAGCTCGGTGATATCGCGGGTGACGGTAAACGTGCCATAGGCGCCCGAACCCTTGGCGTGAACACGACGCTCGGGGATGTTTTCGCGGTTGAAGTGGGCAAGCTTCTCGATCAGGTGGAAATCGTCGAGCAGCAGCGGGCCGCGGGGGCCGGCAGAGCGGGAATTCTGGTTGTCAGCTACAGGTGCACCGCTGGCGGTGGTGAGAATCTTGCTCATGGGCTCTCCTTATCGGTCTTGAAGTGCCGGCTAATCGGCTTGGATAGGAGTATTGACGAGCGGTTGTTTCAGGACAAATTCATTACATGACTTGTATCAATAGAAATTAACAATACGTGCAGAAACAAAAAACCGGGCACTAGGCCCGGTTTTTTGTAGCAGACAGAACGTCTTACTCGGCAGCTTCTACAGCACCACCGACTGGACGATCAACCAGCTCGACGTACGCCATAGGCGCGTTGTCGCCAGCGCGGAAACCGCACTTCAGGATGCGCAGGTAGCCGCCCTGACGGGTGGCGTAACGCTTGCCCAGATCGTTGAACAGTTTGCCAACAGCGGACTTCGAACGGGTACGGTCGAAGGCCAGACGACGGTTAGCAACGCTGTCTTCCTTGGCCAGGGTGATCAGCGGCTCGGCAACGCGGCGCAGTTCCTTGGCTTTCGGCAGGGTGGTTTTGATCAGCTCGTGCTCGATCAGCGACACTGCCATGTTCTGGAACATAGCTTTGCGGTGAGAGCTGGTACGGCTCAGGTGACGTCCACTTTTACGATGACGCATGATTCATTCCTTACCAAACACTACGTTCGGTGATTACGACGATCAGGCGGTCGCCTTGTCGTCTTTCTTAAGACTTGCAGGCGGCCAGTTGTCGAGGCGCATGCCGAGAGACAGACCACGAGAGGCCAGGACGTCCTTGATTTCAGTCAGGGACTTCTTGCCCAGGTTAGGAGTCTTCAACAGCTCTACTTCGGTACGCTGAATCAGGTCGCCGATGTAGTAGATGTTCTCCGCCTTGAGGCAGTTGGCCGAACGTACAGTCAGTTCCAGGTCGTCAACCGGACGCAGCAGGATCGGATCGATCTCGTCTTCCTGCTCGACAACAACCGGCTCACTGTCACCTTTGAGGTCGACGAACGCGGCCAGCTGCTGTTGCAGGATGGTCGCAGCGCGGCGGATAGCCTCTTCAGGATCCAGGGTGCCGTTGGTTTCCAGATCAATGACCAGCTTGTCCAAGTTGGTACGCTGTTCAACACGGGCGTTTTCGACCACATAGGCGATACGACGCACCGGGCTGAACGAAGCGTCCAACTGCAGACGGCCAATGCTACGGCTTTCGTCTTCGTCGGTCTGACGGGAGTCGGCCGGCTCGTAACCACGACCACGAGCTACGGTGAGCTTCATGTTCAGGGCGCCATTCGACGCCAGGTTCGCGATTACGTGATCGGGGTTGACGATCTCGACATCGTGATCCAGCTGAATATCGGCAGCGGTAACCACCCCCGAACCCTTTTTCGACAAGGTCAGCGTAACTTCGTCACGACCGTGCAGTTTGATAGCCAGGCCTTTCAGGTTCAACAGGATTTCAATGACGTCTTCCTGAACACCTTCGATCGCGGAGTACTCATGGAGTACGCCATCGATCTCGGCCTCGACTACTGCACAGCCAGGCATGGAGGACAACAGGATGCGGCGCAGCGCGTTGCCCAGGGTATGGCCGAAGCCACGCTCGAGAGGCTCGAGCGTGATCTTGGCGCGGGTCGGACTGACTACCTGCACATCAATGTGGCGGGGAGTCAGGAACTCATTTACCGAAATCTGCATGGATGCACCTATTTTCTAGCCCTTACTTGGAGTAGAGCTCGACAATCAGGTTCTCGTTGATGTCGGCGGACAGGTCGCTGCGAGCAGGAACGTTCTTGAAAACGCCCGACTTTTTAGCAGCATCCACATCAACCCACTCAACGCGGCCACGCTGGGCGCACAGTTCAAGGGCTTGAACAATGCGCAGCTGGCTCAGCGACTTCTCGCGAACCGCGACCACGTCACCCGGACGAACTTGGTAGGATGGAATGTTTACAGTCTTACCGTTGACGCTGATCGCTTTGTGCGAAACCAGCTGACGGGACTCGGAACGAGTCGAGCCGAAGCCCATACGGTAAACGACGTTATCCAGACGGCACTCGAGCAGTTGCAGCAGGTTCTCACCGGTTGCGCCTTTTTTCGAGGCAGCAGCTTGGTAGTAACCGCGGAACTGACGCTCCAGAACACCGTAGATACGACGGACTTTTTGTTTCTCGCGCAGCTGGGTACCGTAGTCGGACTGACGGCCACGGCGCTGGCCGTGGATACCTGGGGCTGCTTCGATGTTGCACTTCGATTCCAGAGCGCGAACGCCGCTCTTCAGGAACAGATCGGTGCCTTCACGACGAGACAGTTTGCATTTTGGACCAATGTAACGTGCCATTCTTCTGTCTCCTGATTACACGCGACGCTTCTTCGGCGGACGGCACCCGTTATGCGGGATTGGCGTCACGTCGGTGATGCTGGCGATCTTGTAGCCGCAGCTGTTCAATGCACGAACGGCGGACTCACGACCTGGACCTGGACCCTTGACGTTAACGTCGAGGTTCTTCAGACCGTATTCCAGCGCAGCTTGACCAGCACGCTCAGCAGCAATCTGAGCTGCGAACGGGGTGGATTTGCGCGAACCACGGAAACCCGAACCACCGGAGGTCGCCCAGGACAAAGCATTGCCCTGACGGTCGGTGATGGTCACGATGGTGTTGTTAAAAGAAGCGTGGATGTGGGCGATGCCATCAACCACTGTCTTTTTGACTTTCTTACGAGGACGAGCAGCAGGTTTTGCCATGTCTATATTCCTGGGCGGTTACTTGCGGATCGGCTTACGCGGGCCCTTACGGGTGCGTGCGTTGGTCTTGGTGCGCTGACCGCGAACCGGCAGACCTTTACGATGACGCAGGCCGCGGTAGCAACCCAGGTCCATCAAGCGCTTGATCTTCATGTTGATGTCACGACGCAGGTCACCTTCGGTGGTGAACTTCGCGACTTCGCCACGCAGGGTTTCGATTTGCTCGTCGCTCAGATCCTTGATCTTAGCGGCTGGGTTTACACCAGCGTCTGCACAGATCTTCTGCGCAGTTGTGCGACCGACACCATAGATGTAGGTCAGCGAGATAACAGTATGCTTGTTATCTGGAATGTTGACGCCTGCAATACGGGCCATTCAGTGGGACTCCAATTGACAGCTACCTACGCCCCGGAAGCCAAGAAATAGGGCGCGAGATAATATCGCTGTAGAAACGAATAATCAACCCAGCAGCACACTAGCTGCTGGGTTTGAAGCGACGATCACAATCAGCCTTGGCGCTGTTTGTGACGCGGTTCCGCGCTGCAGATCACTCGTACGACGCCTTCGCGACGGATGATCTTGCAGTTACGGCACAGCTTTTTCACCGATGCACGAACTTTCATTACCGACTCCTCGAACCTTAGGGGCGTATCAGCGCAGCAAACCGCTGCCACCGTAGCCTTTCAGGTTGGCTTTCTTCATCAGGGATTCGTACTGGTGCGAAACGAGGTGCGATTGTACTTGGGACATGAAGTCCATCACAACCACTACCACAATCAGCAACGAGGTCCCGCCAAGGTAGAACGGCACATTTGCTGCCACCACCAGGAACTGGGGCAGAAGGCAGACGGCCATCATGTATAGAGCACCGAACATGGTCAAACGGGTCAGAACGCCATCAATGTAGCGCGCCGACTGCTCACCAGGACGGATACCCGGAATAAAGGCACCGGACTTCTTCAGGTTTTCCGCTACGTCTTTCGGATTGAACATCAACGCTGTGTAGAAGAAGCAGAAGAAAATGATCCCTGCACTAAACAGCAAAATGTTCAACGGCTGACCAGGAGCGATCGACTGCGAGATGTCCTGCAGCCAGCCCATACCTTCGGACTGACCGAACCAGGCACCCAGCGAAGCCGGGAACAGCAAAATGCTGCTGGCGAAAATGGCCGGGATAACCCCTGCCATGTTCACCTTCAACGGCAAGTGGCTGGTCTGCGCAGCGAAGACCTTGCGGCCCTGCTGACGCTTGGCGTAGTGAACGGCGATACGACGCTGACCACGCTCAATGAACACCACGAAACCGATAATCGCTACTGCCAGCAAACCGATAGCGACCAGGGCGAAAATGTTGATATCGCCTGTGCGCGCAGACTCGAAAGACTGCCCGATTGCTCTCGGAAGACCGGCAACGATACCCGCGAAGATCAACATCGAGATACCGTTGCCCACACCGCGCTCAGTGATCTGCTCGCCCAGCCACATCATGAACATCGCGCCTGCCACAAACGTGGAAACCGCGACGACATGGAAGCCTAGACCGGCAGAAAACGCCACGCCCTGGTTGGCCAGGCCAATGGACATGCCAATGGCTTGGACCAGCGCCAGAATAACGGTGCCGTAGCGGGTGTACTGGCTGATCTTGCGACGGCCAGCTTCACCTTCCTTCTTCAACTGCTCCAGTTGCGGGCTGACCGCCGTCATCAGCTGCATGATGATCGATGCCGAAATGTACGGCATGATCCCCAGTGCAAAGATGCTCATGCGCTCAAGCGCACCACCGGAAAACATGTTGAACAAGCTAAGAATGGTCCCCTCATTCTGCCGAAACAGATCCGCCAAACGGTCCGGATTGATGCCTGGAACCGGGATATGCGCACCTATCCGATAGACGATGATCGCCATGAACAGAAAGCGCAGACGAGCCCAGAGTTCCGACATCCCGCCCTTACCGAGCGAAGAGAGAGCACCTTGCTTAGCCATTTATTCCTCGAATTTGCCGCCAGCTGCTTCGATAGCCGCACGCGCACCCTTGGTGGCTGCGATGCCCTTGATGGTGACTGCGCGAGTAACTTCGCCAGACAGCATGATTTTCACACGCTGAATGTGCTGGTTGATCACGTTGGCATCCTTCAGGGATTGCACGGAGATCACGTCGCCTTCCACTTTGGCCAGCTCGGACAGACGCACTTCTGCGCGGTCCATGGCTTTCAGCGAAACGAAGCCGAATTTCGGCAGACGACGGTGCAGCGGCTGTTGACCGCCTTCGAAGCCCGGAGCGATCGAACCACCCGAACGGGAGGTCTGACCTTTGTGGCCACGGCCGCCGGTCTTACCCAGACCGCTACCGATACCACGACCCGGACGATGTTTTTCGCGACGGGAACCCGGCGCTGGACTCAGATCATTGAGTTTCATCGATTAACCCTCGACGCGCAGCATGTAGTAAGCCTTGTTGATCATCCCGCGATTCTCGGGAGTATCCTGGACTTCTACAGTGTGACCGATGCGACGCAGACCCAGACCCTTAACGCACAGTTTGTGGTTAGGAATACGGCCCGAGACGCTCTTGATCAGCGTTACTTTAACGGTTGCCATGATCAGAAGATCTCCTCGACGCTCTTGCCGCGCTTGGCAGCAATGGATTCAGGAGATTGCATGGCTTTCAGACCCTTGAAAGTGGCGTAAACCACGTTCACTGGGTTGGTCGAACCGTAGCACTTGGCCAGAACGTTCTGAACACCAGCAACTTCCAGGACAGCACGCATTGCGCCGCCGGCGATGATACCGGTACCTTCCGAAGCAGGCTGCATGTAAACCTTCGAGGCGCCGTGGGCAGCCTTGGTGGCGTACTGCAGGGTAGTGCCCTTCAGGTCAACCTGGATCATATTGCGACGAGCAGCTTCCATGGCTTTCTGGATCGCGGCTGGTACTTCGCGCGACTTGCCACGGCCGAAGCCAACACGACCTTTACCATCACCTACCACGGTCAACGCGGTGAAGGTGAAGATACGGCCGCCTTTTACGGTCTTGGCAACGCGGTTAACTTGAACCAGCTTCTCGATGTAGCCTTCGTCGCGCTTTTGATCGTTATTTGCCATAACTTAGAACTCCAGCCCGCCTTCACGAGCAGCATCAGCCAGCGCTTTGACGCGGCCATGGTACTTGAAGCCGGAACGGTCAAAGGCAACTTGAGATACACCGGCGGCTTTCGCACGCTCAGCTACCAGCTTGCCAACCTTAGTGGCCGCGTCGATGTTGCCAGTGGCGCCATCACGCAGGTCTTTGTCCAAGGTCGAGGCGCTTGCCAGAACCTTGCTGCCGTCGGCCGAAATGACCTGGGCATAGATGTGCTGCGAGGAGCGGAACACGCACAGGCGCACGACTTCGAGTTCGTGCATCTTGAGACGTGCTTTGCGAGCGCGACGCAGTCGAGTAACTTTTTTGTCGGTCATTTGCTAGGCCCTACTTCTTCTTGGCTTCTTTACGACGGACTACTTCGTCCGCGTAACGCACACCTTTACCTTTGTAAGGCTCTGGCGGACGGAAGTCGCGGATTTCAGCGGCCACCTGACCTACCAGCTGCTTGTCGATACCCTTGATCAGGATGTCGGTCTGGCTAGGTGTTTCAGCGGTGATACCGGCTGGCAGTTCGTAGTCCACTGGGTGCGAGAAGCCCAGGGCCAGGTTCAGGACGGTGCCCTTGGCCTGAGCCTTGTAACCAACACCGACCAGCTGGAGCTTACGCTCGAAGCCTTGGCTTACGCCTTGGACCATGTTGTTGACCAGAGCGCGGGTAGTACCGGCCATGGCGCGAGCTTGCTGGTCACCATTGCGAGCGACGAAACGCAGCTCACCAGACTCTTCGGTAACTTCAACAGACGAGTGAACGTTCAGTTCGAGAGTGCCTTTGGCACCCTTCACCGAAAGCTGCTGGCCGGCGAATTTGACTTCGACACCAGATGGCAGCTTAACGGGGTTCTTAGCGACGCGAGACATGTCTATCCCCCCTTAGAACACTGTGCAGAGAACTTCGCCGCCGACGCCGGCAGCGCGCGCAGCGCGATCAGTCATCACACCTTTGTTGGTGGAGACAATAGACACGCCCAGACCGCCACGTACTTTCGGCAGATCGGTGACGGCCTTGTACTGGCGCAGGCCTGGACGGCTGGAGCGCTTCAGTTCCTCGATGACCGGACGGCCTTCGAAGTACTTCAGTTCGATCGACAGGGAGGGCTTGGCTTCGCCACTGACTTGGTAGCCAGCGATGTAACCTTCATCCTTCAGAACTTTGGCAACCGCAACCTTCAGCGTAGAGGAAGGCATGCTCACGACGGACTTTTCAGCCATCTGGGCATTACGGATGCGAGTTAGCATGTCCGCTAACGGGTCCTGCATACTCATGGGCTAGATGCTCCTGATACAAGAATTATTAGCCTTGCGGCTATCACAACCACCCGAGCGGGTTGGGTAAAAAACCCAGGCTCAGGTGAGCCGGTCATTCTAGACACAAGGCAGAAACGAAACAAGCCCCATATAGGGGCTTGTTTGTTGGCGAGGTCACCGGCGGTCGGAAGATTGCTCCCCTTCCGCCGGGATCACACCTGCAGCGATTACCAGGAGGCCTTGACCAGACCTGGTACGTCACCACGCATTGCCGCTTGACGCAGCATGTTACGGCCCAGGCCGAACTTACGGTATACACCGTGAGGACGACCGGTCAGGCGGCAACGGTTGCGCAGACGCGCAGCGCTGGCATCACGTGGCTGCTTCTGCAGAGCGACAACGGCAGCGAAACGCTCTTCAGGAGAGGCGTTCAGGTTGACGATGGTCGCTTTCAGCTCAGCACGCTTTTTGGCGAACTTGGCTACCGTGAGCTGACGCTTCAGCTCGCGGTTTTTCATGCTCTTCTTGGCCATTTTCCTACTCCAATCAGTTGCGGAACGGGAATTTGAAAGCACGCAGCAGAGCGCGGCCTTCGTCATCCGAACGAGCAGTGGTGGTCAGGGTGATGTCCAAACCGCGCAGAGCATCGATCTTGTCGTAATCGATTTCCGGGAAGATGATCTGCTCTTTCACGCCCATGCTGTAGTTGCCACGGCCATCGAAGGACTTGGCATTCAGGCCGCGGAAGTCGCGAACCCGAGGCAGGGAGATCGCCAGCAGGCGGTCCAGGAATTCGTACATCTTGTCGCTACGCAGGGTCACCTTGACGCCGATCGGCCATCCTTCACGGACTTTGAAGCCCGCGATGGATTTACGAGCGAAAGTCACGACCGGCTTTTGACCGGTGATCTTTTCCAGGTCGGCAACAGCGTGCTCGATGACTTTTTTGTCGCCGATCGCTTCGCCCAGACCCATGTTCAGGGTGATTTTGGTAACGCGCGGAACTTCCATCACGTTCGACAGCTTAAGTTCTTCCTTAAGCTTGGGAGCGATTTCGTTCCGGTAAATCTCTTTCAGTCGTGCCATGGTCTTCTACCTAGCAGTGTTCAAGCATCAACCGCTTTTTGGGTCGACTTGAAGACACGAATTTTCTTACCGTCTTCTACTTTGAAACCAACGCGGTCAGCCTTGTTGGTTTCGCCGTTGAAGATGGCAACGTTGGAAGCGTGCAGAGGCGCTTCTTTCTCGACGATACCGCCCTGAACGCCCGCCATCGGGTTAGGCTTGGTATGACGCTTGACCAGGTTCACACCACCGATAACCAGACGGTCATCAGCAAGAACCTTCAGCACCTTACCGCGCTTACCTTTGTCTTTGCCGGCGATCACGATGATCTCGTCGTCACGACGAATCTTTTGCATGTCGGATCTCCTTACAGCACTTCAGGGGCGAGCGAGACGATCTTCATGAACTTCTCAGTACGAAGTTCACGGGTCACTGGCCCGAAGATGCGAGTGCCGATCGGCTCTTGCTTGTTGTTCAGCAGAACAGCAGCGTTGCCGTCGAAACGAATGATGGAACCGTCAGCGCGACGCACACCGTGACGGGTACGGACGACAACAGCGGTCATCACCTGGCCTTTTTTGACCTTACCGCGCGGAATTGCTTCCTTGACGGTTACTTTGATGATGTCACCGATGCCAGCGTAACGACGGTGCGAACCGCCGAGTACCTTGATGCACATGACGCGACGAGCGCCGCTGTTATCGGCCACATCGAGCATGGATTGAGTCTGAATCATAAAATTTCTCCGACCCCTAGCCCTTAGACTTCAACAGCGCGTTCGAGGACTTCAACCAGTGCCCAGGACTTGGTCTTGGCCAGCGGACGGGTTTCGGTAATCGAAACTTTGTCGCCGATCTTGCACTGGTTGGTTTCGTCGTGCGCGTGCAGCTTAGTCGAACGCTTAACGTATTTACCGTAGATCGGGTGCTTTACGCGACGCTCGATCAGAACGGTGATGGTCTTGTCCATTTTGTCGCTGACGACACGGCCAGTCAGCGTACGGACGGTTTTTTCAGCTTCAGCCATGATCACTTACCTGCCTGCTGGTTGAGCACAGTTTTCACGCGAGCGATGTCACGCTTAACTTGCGAGAGCAGGTGCGACTGCCCCAACTGGCCAGTTGCTTTCTGCATGCGCAGATTGAACTGGTCGCGCAGCAAGCCGAGCAGTTGCTCGTTCAGCTGCTGTGCCGATTTTTCACGAAGTTCATTCGCTTTCATCACATCACCGTCCGCTTAACAAAGGAGGTGGCGAGAGGCAGCTTTGCAGCAGCCAGGGCGAAAGCTTCGCGCGCCAGCTCTTCAGAAACACCCTCGATCTCGTACAGGACTTTGCCTGGCTGGATCTGGGCAACCCAGTATTCCACGGAGCCCTTACCTTTACCCATACGAACCTCGAGAGGCTTCTTGGAGATCGGCTTGTCCGGGAACACACGGATCCAGATCTTGCCGCCACGTTTAACGTGACGGGTCAGAGCACGACGTGCCGACTCGATCTGGCGGGCGGTGAGGCGACCGCGAGCAACAGCTTTCAGGGCGAATTCGCCGAAGCTGACTTTGCTACCGCGCAGTGCCAGACCACGGTTGTGGCCAGTCATCTGCTTGCGGAATTTTGTACGCTTTGGTTGCAACATTTGGCGTACCCCTTACTTAGCAGCTTTTTTACGAGGCGCTGGTGCTTGTGGTTTCAGTTCTTCTTGGCGACCACCAATAACTTCGCCTTTGAAGATCCAAACCTTCACACCGATCACACCATAAGTGGTGTGAGCTTCGTAGGTGTTGTAGTCGATATCGGCACGCAGGGTGTGCAGAGGCACACGACCTTCGCGATACCACTCGGTACGAGCAATCTCGGCGCCGCCGAGACGACCGCTCACCTGGATCTTGATGCCCTTGGCACCAATACGCATGGCGTTCTGTACGGCGCGCTTCATGGCGCGACGGAACATTACGCGGCGTTCCAGCTGCTGAGCTACGCTCTGCGCAACCAGCATAGCGTCGAGCTCCGGCTTGCGGATCTCTTCGATGTTGATGTGCACAGGCACACCCATCTGCTTGGTCAGGTCCTGACGCAGCTTCTCGACATCCTCACCTTTCTTACCGATAACGATACCGGGACGAGCAGTGTGGATGGTGATGCGTGCAGTTTGAGCCGGACGATGAATATCGATACGGCTTACGGACGCGCTTTTTAGTTTGTCTTGGAGGTACTCACGTGTTTTCAGATCCTTCAACAGGTAATCTGCGTAAGTAGCACCGTCTGCGTACCAGACGGAGGTGTGCTCCTTGACGATTCCCAGGCGAATGCCAGTGGGATGTACTTTCTGACCCATCTGATCGACTCCGTTACTTGTCCGCAACCTTGACAGTGATATGGCAAGACCGCTTGACGATGCGATCAGCACGGCCTTTGGCACGTGGCATGATGCGCTTCAGCGAACGCCCTTCGTTGACGAAGACGGTGGAGACCTTCAGGTCATCAACGTCTGCGCCTTCGTTGTGTTCGGCGTTGGCAACGGCCGACTCGAGGACTTTCTTCATGATTTCAGCGGCTTTTTTGCTGCTGAAGGCCAACAGGTTGAGCGCTTCGCCCACCTTCTTCCCGCGGATCTGGTCGGCGACCAAGCGGGCTTTCTGGGCGGAGATGCGAGCGCCCGACAACTTAGCGGCTACTTCCATTTCCTTACCCCTTAACGCTTGGCTTTCTTGTCAGCCACGTGCCCGCGATAGGTGCGGGTACCGGCGAACTCGCCCAGTTTGTGGCCGACCATGTCTTCGTTCACGAGAACTGGGACATGTTGGCGACCGTTATGAACCGCGATGGTCAGACCGACCATTTGTGGCAGGATCATCGAGCGACGCGACCAGGTTTTAACTGGCTTGCGATCGTTCTTCTCCACCGCCACTTCGACCTTCTTCAACAGGTGAAGATCGATAAAAGGACCTTTTTTCAGAGAACGTGGCACTGTCGTATCCCTCTAGTTACTTGCGACGACGGACGATCATGTTGTCGGTACGCTTATTACCACGGGTTTTAGCACCCTTGGTTGGGAAGCCCCATGGCGATACCGGATGACGACCACCAGAGGTACGACCTTCACCACCACCATGCGGGTGGTCAACCGGGTTCATGGCAACACCACGAACGGTTGGGCGAACGCCGCGCCAGCGTTTGGCACCAGCTTTACCCAGCGAACGCAGGCTGTGCTCGGAGTTCGAGACTTCGCCCAGGGTCGCACGGCACTCAGCCAGTACTTTACGCATCTCACCGGAGCGCAGACGCAGAGTCACGTAGACGCCGTCACGAGCGATCAGCTGAGCCGAAGCACCAGCGGAACGAGCGATCTGAGCACCTTTACCCGGCTTCAGTTCGACGCCGTGAATGGTGCTACCTACTGGGATGTTGCGCAGCTGCAGGGAGTTACCGGCCTTGATTGGGGCCAGGGCACCTGCGATCAGCTGGTCGCCAGCGCTCACGCCTTTAGGGGCGATGATGTAGCGACGCTCACCGTCTGCGTAGCACAGCAGGGCGATGTGAGCAGTACGGTTTGGATCGTATTCGATACGCTCGACAGTGGCTGGGATGCCATCTTTGTCGTTGCGACGGAAGTCGACCAGACGGTAATGCTGCTTGTGACCACCACCAACGTGACGAGTGGTAATGCGGCCATTGTTGTTACGACCACCAGACTTCGATTTCTTCTCGAGCAGCGGTGCGTGAGGAGCGCCTTTATGGAGCTCCTTGTTGACCACCTTGACCACGAAACGGCGGCCAGGGGAAGTCGGTTTGCATTTAACGATTGCCATGATGCACCCCTTCCTTACTCAGCACTGCTGCTGAAATCGAGATCTTGGCCTGGCTGAAGGGAGACAATTGCCTTCTTCCAGTCATTACGCTTGCCCAGACCACGTGCGGTACGCTTGGTTTTACCCAGAACGTTAACGGTCGACACGTTTTCAACTTTTACGTTGAACAGGCCTTCGACAGCTTTCTTGATTTCCAGCTTGGTTGCGTCGGTAGCAACCTTGAATACGAACTGGCCTTTCTTCTCAGCCAGAACGGTAGCCTTCTCGGAAACGTGCGGGCCAAGGAGGACTTTGAATACGCGTTCCTGGTTCATCCCAGCAGCTCCTCGAATTTCTTCACGGCCGAGACAGTGATCAACACTTTCTCGTATGCGATCAGACTGACCGGGTCGGAACCTTGAACGTCACGTACATCGACGTGCGGCAGGTTGCGAGCAGCCAGGTACAGGTTCTGATCAACAGCGTCCGAAACGATCAGAACGTCGCTCAGACCCATGCCGTTCAGCTTGTTCAGCAGATCTTTGGTTTTCGGTGCTTCAACAGCGAAGTCCTGAACCACGACCAGACGGTCGCTACGCACCAGCTCAGCGAGGATGGAGCGCAGTGCTGCGCGATACATCTTCTTGTTGAGCTTTTGCGAGTGATCTTGAGGGCGAGCTGCGAAGGTAACACCACCGCCACGCCAGATCGGACCACGAGTGGTACCAGCACGAGCACGGCCAGTACCCTTCTGACGCCATGGGCGCTTACCGCCACCAGCCACGTCGGAACGGGTCTTTTGCTGCTTGGTGCCCTGACGGCCGCCGGCCATGTAGGCCACGACTGCTTGGTGAACCAGCGTCTCGTTGAATTCGCCACCGAAAGTCAGTTCGGAAACTTCGATCGCCTGAGCGTCATTTACATTAAGTTGCATGTCAGTTTCCCCTTAACCGCGAGCCTTGACAGCCGGACGTACAACCACGTCGCCGCCAGTAGCGCCAGGAACGGCACCCTTGATCAGCAGCAGGTTGCGTTCAGCGTCTACGCGTACTACTTCCAGGGACTGAACAGTCACGCGCTCGGCGCCCATGTGGCCGGACATTTTCTTGCCCTTGAACACACGACCAGGAGTCTGGCACTGGCCGATGGAGCCTGGGACACGGTGCGACACGGAGTTACCGTGGGTGTTGTCCTGACCACGGAAGTTCCAGCGCTTGATGGTACCGGCGAAGCCTTTACCTTTGGACTGACCAGTAACGTCTACCAGCTGGCCTGCAGTGAAGAGTTCAGCTTTGATCGAGTCGCCAGCCTGGAACTCGCCTTCTTCAAGGCGGAACTCCCAGACACCGCGACCAGCGGCAACGTTCGCTTTAGCGAAGTGACCTGCTTGAGCAGCAGTCACACGCGAAGCACGACGCTCGCCGACAGTGACTTGCACTGCACGGTAGCCATCGGTTTCTTCAGTCTTGAACTGGGTGACGCGATTCGGCTCGATCTCAATGACCGTGACCGGAATGGAGACACCTTCTTCGGTGAAAACGCGGGTCATACCGCATTTACGACCGACTACACCAATAGTCATGTTGTAACCTCATGAGTGTACGGGGCTTTCACCCGCTATGGCCGCCCATTTCAGAGCGTTACACGGACAAGACCGAAGTCTTAGCCGAGGCTGATCTGCACTTCCACACCTGCCGCGAGATCAAGCTTCATCAGCGCATCAACGGTTTTATCCGTTGGCTGGACGATGTCCAGAACGCGCTTATGAGTGCGAATCTCGTACTGGTCACGCGCGTCTTTGTTGACGTGCGGGGAGACCAGAACGGTGAAACGCTCTTTGCGGGTAGGCAGTGGAATTGGACCACGCACTTGTGCACCAGTACGTTTCGCGGTTTCCACGATTTCCTGGGTGGATTGGTCGATCAGGCGATGGTCGAAAGCCTTCAACCTGATACGGATTTGCTGATTTTGCATTGGATTTCAGACTCCAGGCTGTTCCCAACGGACGCACTACGCCCGCTAAAAGGAGGCGTGATTCTATAGACGGCTCAATTTAGTGTCAACCCAATAAAAAAAACCCCCGCTGAGCGGGGGTTTTTTCAATCGATCGAGTGATTACTCGATGATTTTGGCTACGACGCCGGCGCCGACGGTACGACCGCCTTCACGGATAGCGAAGCGCAGACCGTCTTCCATTGCGATGGTCTTGATCAGCGTGACAGTCATCTGAATGTTGTCACCTGGCATTACCATTTCAACGCCTTCCGGCAGTTCGCAGTTACCGGTCACGTCAGTGGTACGGAAGTAGAACTGAGGACGGTAGCCTTTGAAGAACGGAGTGTGACGGCCGCCTTCTTCCTTCGACAGGACGTAGACTTCTGCGGTGAACTTGGTGTGCGGCTTGACCGAACCTGGCTTGACCAGAACCTGGCCACGCTCAACGTCGTCACGCTTGGTACCACGCAGCAGAACGCCGCAGTTCTCGCCAGCACGACCTTCGTCCAGCAGCTTGCGGAACATCTCAACACCGGTGCAGGTGGTGGTGGTGGTGTCACGCAGACCAACGATTTCCAGCGGATCCTGAACGCGGACGATACCACGCTCGATACGACCGGTAACAACGGTACCACGACCCGAGATCGAGAATACGTCTTCGATTGGCATCAGGAACGGCTTGTCGATAGCACGCTCTGGCTCTGGGATGTAGCTGTCCAGAGTTTCAACCAGCTTCTTGACGGCAGTGGTGCCCATCTCGTTGTCGTCTTTGCCTTCCAGCGCCATACGAGCCGAACCGATGATGATCGGAGTGTCGTCGCCTGGGAAGTCATAGGTGGACAGCAGGTCGCGAACTTCCATCTCGACCAGTTCCAGCAGCTCAGCGTCGTCTACCAGGTCAGCCTTGTTCAGGAAGACCACGATGTACGGAACGCCAACCTGACGGGACAGCAGGATGTGCTCACGGGTTTGTGGCATCGGGCCATCAGCGGCCGAGCAAACCAGGATCGCGCCGTCCATCTGGGCAGCACCGGTGATCATGTTCTTCACGTAGTCAGCGTGACCTGGGCAGTCGACGTGAGCGTAGTGACGAATGTTCGAGTTGTACTCGACGTGAGCGGTGTTGATGGTGATACCGCGCGCTTTTTCTTCCGGAGCCGAGTCGATCTTGTCGAACTCAACGACTGCCGAACCGAAAACTTCGGAGCAGACGCGAGTCAGAGCTGCGGTCAGAGTGGTCTTACCGTGGTCAACGTGGCCGATAGTGCCGACGTTAACGTGGGGAAGGGAACGATCAAATTTTTCTTTAGCCACGACAGTGAACCTCTTGCCTAAAGGGGATTAGCCTTGTTTTTTAACGAGTGCTTCGACGATGTTCGACGGAGCTTCGGCGTATTTGGAGAATTCCATGGAGTAGCTTGCGCGACCCTGAGACATGGAACGAACGTCGGTCGCATAACCGAACATCTCTCCGAGCGGTACCTCAGCAGTGATTACCTTGCCGGACACCGAGTCTTCATTACCCTGGATCATCCCGCGACGACGGCTCAGGTCACCCATCACGTCACCCAGGTAGTCTTCCGGAGTTACAACTTCGACCTTCATGATCGGCTCAAGCACCACGCCACCACCCTTCTGGGCCAGTTGCTTGGTCGCCATCGAAGCGGCGATCTTGAACGCCATTTCGTTGGAGTCGACGTCGTGGTACGAACCGTCGAATACCGTAGCCTTCAGGCCGAGCAGCGGATAGCCGGCAACAACGCCGTTTTTCATCTGCTCTTCGATACCCTTCTGGATCGGGGCGATGAATTCCTTAGGAATCACACCACCAACGACTTCGTTGGTGAACACCAGACCTTCGGTGATGTTGCCTTTCTCGTCGACGTCCGGCTCCGAGAAACGGATCCAGCAGTGACCGAACTGACCACGACCGCCCGACTGACGAACGAACTTGCCTTCGATCTCGACGTTGGACTTGGTGATCTTCTCGCGGTACGAAACCTGAGGCTTACCGATGTTGGCTTCGACGTTGAACTCGCGCTTCATGCGGTCAACGAGGATATCCAGGTGCAACTCACCCATGCCCGAGATGATGGTCTGACCAGTCTCTTCGTCGGTCTTGACGCGGAACGACGGGTCTTCCTGGGCCAGCTTGCCCAGAGCGATACCCATCTTCTCCTGGTCAGCCTTGGTTTTCGGCTCTACGGAGAGCGAAATAACCGGCTCAGGGAAGTCCATACGCTCAAGGATGATTGGCTTGTCAGCGTTGCACAGGGTTTCGCCTGTGGTCACGTCCTTCATGCCGATCAGGGCCGCGATGTCGCCAGCGCGTACTTCCTTGATCTCTTCACGCTGGTTGGCGTGCATCTGCACCATACGACCAACGCGCTCTTTCTTGCCCTTGACCGAGTTGATGACGGAGTCACCGGAGGTCAGAACACCCGAGTAGACGCGAACGAAGGTCAGAGTACCCACGAACGGGTCAGTCGCGATCTTGAACGCCAGAGCCGAGAACGGCTCGTCGTCGTCAGCGTGACGCTCGTCTTTACGAACAGCCGGATCGTCTTTGTCCAGATCCTTGTCGTCCGGGTTGATACCCTGGATTGCAGGAATCTCGGTCGGAGCAGGCAGGTAGTCGATGACGGCGTCGAGAACCAGGGGAACGCCCTTGTTCTTGAACGACGAACCGCAGACGGCCGGTACGATTTCGCTGGCCAGGGTGCGCGCGCGCAGACCGGCTTTGATTTCGTCGACGGTCAGCTCTTCGCCTTCCAGGTACTTGTTCATCAGCTCTTCGCTGGCCTCGGCAGCCGCCTCAACCATGTTGGAGCGCCACTCTTCAGCCAGCTCCAGCATATCGGCAGGAATTTCTTCCTCGCGATAGGTGGTGCCTTTGTCGTCGTCGTTCCAGTAGATAGCCTTCATCTTGATCAGGTCGACCTGACCCTGGAAGTTATCTTCCGAACCGATGGCCAGCTGAACAGGAACCGGGGTGTGACCCAGACGGTTCTTGATCTGACCTACGACGCGCAGGAAGTTTGCACCGGCACGGTCCATCTTGTTCACGTAAACAACACGTGGAACGCCATATTTGTTGGCCTGACGCCATACGGTTTCGGACTGAGGCTCAACGCCGGAGGTACCGCAGAACACAACGACCGCGCCGTCGAGTACACGCAGCGAACGCTCTACTTCAATGGTGAAGTCGACGTGGCCGGGGGTATCGATGACGTTTACGCGGTAGTTGTCATACTGACCAACAGAACCTTTCCAGAAGGTGGTAACGGCAGCGGAGGTAATGGTGATACCCCGCTCCTGCTCCTGCACCATCCAGTCGGTGGTCGCGGCGCCGTCGTGCACCTCGCCCATCTTGTGGCTCAGGCCTGTATAGAACAGGATCCGCTCGGTAGTGGTGGTCTTGCCCGCGTCAACGTGGGCACAGATACCAATGTTACGGTAGCGGTTAATTGCTGTAGTACGAGCCATAAAGCCCTCGCAAAATGATTGATGCTTGAATTAGAAGCGGTAGTGCGAGAACGCTTTGTTGGCTTCGGCCATACGGTGAACGTCTTCACGCTTCTTGACTGCAGCACCTTTGCCTTCAGCAGCATCCAGCAGCTCGCCAGCCAGGCGCAGAGCCATCGACTTCTCGCCGCGCTTGCGGGCGTAGTCTACGAGCCAGCGCATTGCCAGAGCATTACGACGGGATGGACGAACTTCAACCGGGACCTGGTAAGTGGCACCGCCGACACGACGGGACTTTACTTCGACCAGCGGAGCGATGGCGTCGAGAGCTTTCTCGAAGATTTCCAGGGGGTCGCTGTTCTTGCGCTCTTTGACCTTGTCCAGTGCACCGTAAACGATGCGCTCGGCCACGGCCTTTTTGCCGCTTTCCATCACGTGGTTCATGAACTTGGCGAGGATTTGGGATCCGTATTTAGGATCGTCCAGAATCTCACGTTTTGCTGCTACACGACGTCTTGGCATGATAAGCCCTCAAACGGTCTTCAGGTTAGCCCGGGACGTGGGTCTGCGACCCCTGCCCGACCTTACTCTTATCGACTCAAAAAAATGGATGTGTGCAAACGGCCGATTACTTCGGACGCTTGGTACCGTACTTCGAACGACCCTGGTTACGGCCTTTAACGCCCGAAGTATCCAGAGAGCCGCGAACGGTGTGGTAACGAACACCTGGCAAGTCTTTTACACGGCCGCCACGGATCAGGACGACGCTGTGCTCTTGCAGGTTGTGGCCTTCACCGCCGATGTACGAGGAAACCTCGAAACCGTTGGTCAGGCGAACACGGCAAACTTTACGCAGTGCCGAGTTAGGTTTTTTCGGCGTGGTGGTGTACACGCGGGTGCACACGCCACGACGTTGCGGGCAGTTCTGCAGCGCAGGAACGTCGGACTTCTCGACCGAACGCTTACGCGGCTGACGTACCAGCTGGTTGATAGTTGCCATCTACTAGCTCCACTGATTGTCTTGCGACTCTATTGTCTTGCAAGAAAGCCAAAAATTGGCGAGACGGAGCCTCACCAAATTTAAGGGTACAAAAGTCTACGGAGGATCTTGCACCCAGTCAAGACGAGGCCCCGGCCATCCCCGCCCGGTCATCGGCAACAATTTATGTCGCCGACGGCCGTTCGGGGCTTGCCGGGGCCCTGCCCTGTACTTAGTTACCGCTGGAATTCAGCGCTTCGGTCAGTGCGGCTTCAACCTCACTGGCGCTCACACGCAGCGGTTTGTCGGCTTCACGGCGACGCTTGCGCTCGCTGTGGTAGGCCAGACCGGTACCGGCCGGGATCAGACGACCCACGACCACGTTCTCTTTCAGGCCGCGCAGGTAATCGCGCTTGCCGGTGACGGCCGCTTCGGTCAATACGCGGGTGGTTTCCTGGAAGGAAGCCGCGGAAATGAACGATTCGGTCGACAGCGACGCCTTGGTGATACCCAGCAGCACGCGCGAGAACTTCGAGATGAACTTGTCTTCGCTGGCCAGACGCTCGTTCTCGACCAGTACGTGAGTCAGTTCCATCTGGTCGCCCTTGATGAAGCTGGAATCACCCGACTCGGCAATCTCGACCTTACGCAGCATCTGACGCAGGATGGTCTCGATGTGCTTGTCGTTGATCTTAACGCCTTGCAGACGGTAAACGTCCTGAATCTCGTTGACGATGTACTTCGCCAGCGCGCTCACACCCAGCAGACGCAGGATGTCGTGCGGATCGCTCGGGCCGTCGGAGATAACTTCGCCGCGGTTTACCTGTTCGCCTTCGAAGACGTTCAGGTGGCGCCACTTCGGAATCAGCTCCTCGTACGGATCGCTACCGTCGGTCGGAGTAATGACCAGACGACGCTTGCCCTTGGTCTCTTTACCGAACGCGATGGTGCCGCTGACTTCAGCCAGAATCGAGGCTTCTTTCGGACGGCGCGCTTCGAACAAGTCGGCGACGCGTGGCAGACCACCGGTGATGTCACGGGTTTTCGACGTTTCTTGCGGGATACGCGCGATAACGTCACCCACACCGATCTGAGCACCGTCAGCCACGCCGACGAGGGCGTTGGCCGGCAGGAAGTACTGAGCCGGTACGTCGGTACCTGGCAGGTACAGGTCCTTGCCGTTGGCATCGACCATCTTGATTGCCGGACGGATTTCCTTGCCTGCGGCAGGGCGATCCTTGACGTCCAGAACTTCGATGTTGGTCAAACCCGTCAATTCGTCGGTCTGACGCTTGATGGTGATGTTTTCTTCCATGCCCACGAAGGTCACGGTACCTTTCAGCTCGGTAACGATCGGGTGGGTGTGCGGGTCCCACTTGGCGACGATGGCGCCAGCTTCGACCTTGTCACCTTCCTTGACCGAAATCACCGCACCGTAAGGCAGCTTGTAACGCTCACGCTCACGACCGAATTCATCGGCAATGGCCAGCTCGCCGGAACGCGATACGGCAACCAGGTTGCCATCGGCGCGCACGACATGCTTCAGGTTGTGCAGACGCACCATACCGCCGTTCTTCACCTGGACGCTGTCGGCAGCCGAGGTCCGGCTTGCAGCACCACCGATGTGGAACGTACGCATGGTCAGCTGGGTACCCGGCTCACCGATCGACTGTGCAGCGATAACGCCGACAGCTTCACCGATGTTGACCTGGTGACCGCGAGCCAGGTCACGACCGTAGCACTTGGCGCAGATGCCGTAGCGAGTTTCGCAGTTGATCGGCGAACGCACGATAACTTCGTCGATGCTGTTCAGCTCGATGAACTCGACCCACTGCTCGTCGACCAAGGTACCGGCCGGAACGATGACGTCCTCGGTGCCTGGCTTGAACACGTCACGGGCAATGACACGGCCCAATACGCGCTCACCCAGCGGCTCGACAACATCACCGCCTTCGATGTGCGGCGTCATCAGCAAACCGTGGTCGGTGCCACAGTCGATCTCGGTCACGACCAGATCCTGCGCAACGTCTACCAGACGACGAGTCAGGTAACCGGAGTTCGCAGTCTTCAGTGCGGTATCCGCCAGACCCTTACGAGCACCGTGAGTCGAGATGAAGTACTGCAGTACGCTCAGACCTTCACGGAAGTTCGCGGTGATCGGCGTCTCGATGATCGAGCCGTCCGGCTTGGCCATCAGACCACGCATACCTGCCAGCTGACGGATCTGTGCAGCGGAACCCCGCGCACCGGAGTCAGCCATCATGTACATCGAGTTGAAGGACTCTTGCTCGACTTCGTTGCCTTCGCGGTCGATGACCTTCTCTTTCGAGAGGTTGGCCATCATCGCCTTGGACACTTCGTCGTTCGCCTTGGACCACAAGTCGATGACCTTGTTGTACTTCTCGCCCTGGGTTACCAGGCCGGAGGCGTACTGGCTCTCGATTTCCTTCACTTCGTCGGTAGCGGTACCGATGATGCGGGCTTTTTCGTCCGGGATAACGAAGTCGTTAACACCGATCGAAACGCCGGAAATGGTCGAGTAGGCAAAACCGGTGTACATCAGCTGGTCAGCGAAGATAACGGTCTCTTTCAGACCAACCACGCGGTAGCACTGGTTGATCAGCTTGGAGATCGCCTTCTTCTTCATCGGCTGGTTGACCACGTCGTACGGCAGACCTGCCGGCACAACCTGGAACAGCAGCGCACGGCCGACAGTGGTGTCGACGATGCGGGTGTTCTTGGTGACGCTACCATCGCGGTCGTTCACGGTCTCGTTGATACGGACCTTGATTTTCGCGTGCAGGGCAGCTTCGCCGGCGCGGAATACGCGGTCGACTTCCTGCAGGTCAGCGAATACGCGACCTTCGCCCTTGGCGTTGATGGCTTCACGGGTCATGTAGTACAGACCCAGTACAACGTCCTGCGACGGAACGATGATTGGCTCACCGTTGGCTGGCGACAGGATGTTGTTGGTCGACATCATCAGCGCGCGCGCTTCGAGCTGGGCTTCCAGCGTCAGCGGCACGTGAACAGCCATCTGGTCACCGTCGAAGTCGGCGTTGTACGCCGCACAGACCAACGGGTGCAGCTGGATCGCCTTACCTTCGATGAGCACAGGCTCGAACGCCTGGATACCCAGACGGTGAAGGGTCGGTGCACGGTTGAGCAGCACGGGGTGTTCGCGGATGACCTCGGCGAGCACGTCCCACACCTCTGGCAGCTCGCGCTCGACCATCTTCTTGGCAGCCTTGATGGTGGTCGCCAGACCACGCATTTCCAGCTTGCCGAAAATGAACGGCTTGAACAGCTCGAGGGCCATCTTCTTCGGCAGACCGCACTGGTGCAGACGCAGGGTCGGGCCAACGGTAATTACCGAACGGCCGGAGTAGTCCACACGCTTACCGAGCAAGTTCTGACGGAAACGACCTTGCTTACCTTTGATCATGTCAGCCAGGGACTTCAGCGGACGCTTGTTCGAGCCAGTGATGGCGCGACCGCGACGGCCGTTGTCCAGCAGGGCGTCGACCGCTTCCTGCAGCATGCGCTTTTCGTTGCGCACGATGATGTCCGGCGCCGACAGATCGAGCAGGCGCTTCAGACGGTTGTTACGGTTGATCACCCGACGATACAGGTCGTTCAGGTCGGAGGTCGCAAAGCGGCCGCCATCCAGCGGAACCAGCGGACGCAGGTCCGGCGGCAGTACTGGCAGGACGGTCAGGACCATCCACTCAGGCAGGTTACCCGAGCCCTGGAAAGCTTCCATCAGCTTCAGGCGCTTGGACAGCTTCTTGATCTTGGTTTCCGAGTTGGTCTGCGGAATCTCTTCGCGCAGGCGGCCAATCTCGTGCTCCAGGTCGATAGCGTGCAGCAGCTCGCGGACAGCCTCGGCACCCATGCGGGCGTCGAAGTCGTCACCGAACTCTTCCAGCGCTTCGAAGTACTGCTCGTCGTTCAGCAGCTGACCCTTTTCCAGGGTGGTCATGCCTGGGTCGATAACGACGTAGCTCTCGAAGTAGAGAACGCGTTCGATATCACGCAGGGTCATGTCCATCAGCAAACCGATACGGGACGGCAGCGACTTCAGGAACCAGATGTGGGCAACCGGCGAGGCCAGTTCGATGTGCGCCATGCGCTCACGACGAACCTTGGCCAGGGCAACTTCAACGCCGCACTTCTCGCAGATCACACCGCGGTGCTTGAGGCGCTTGTACTTGCCGCACAGGCACTCGTAGTCCTTGACTGGGCCAAAGATCTTGGCGCAGAACAGGCCGTCACGCTCAGGCTTGAACGTACGGTAGTTGATGGTTTCCGGCTTCTTAACTTCACCGAACGACCACGAACGGATCATTTCAGGCGACGCCAGACCGATGCGGATGGCGTCGAACTCTTCGACTTGACCCTGGTTTTTCAGCAAATTCAGTAGGTCTTTCAAGGCCTTTCCTCCTGGCGGAGCAGGAAGCGGGCTGTGCCAGCCCCGCTCCCCTTCGCGTCACGTGTTATTCGGTTTCCAGATCGATATCGATACCGAGCGAACGGATCTCTTTGATCAACACGTTGAAGGACTCGGGCATGCCCGGCTCCATACGGTGATCGCCATCCACGATGTTCTTGTACATCTTGGTACGGCCGTTCACGTCGTCCGACTTCACTGTGAGCATTTCTTGCAGGGTGTATGCCGCGCCGTATGCTTCCAGCGCCCACACTTCCATCTCCCCGAAACGCTGACCACCGAACTGCGCCTTACCACCCAGCGGCTGCTGAGTAACCAGGCTATAGGAACCAGTGGAACGCGCGTGCATCTTGTCGTCCACCAAGTGGTTCAGCTTGAGCATATACATGTAACCAACGGTCACAGGACGCTCGAATTTGTTGCCGGTACGGCCGTCGAACAGCACCATCTGGCCGCTTTCTGGCATGTCTGCCAGTTTCAGCATGGCCTTGATCTCGCTTTCCTTGGCACCGTCGAAGACCGGGGTAGCCATAGGCACGCCCTTCTTCAAGTTGTGCGCCAGGGCGAGGATCTCTTCGTCGGTGAACTCTTCCAGGCTTTCCTGACGACCGCCGATCTCGTTGTAGATCTCGGTAAGGAACACGCGCAGCTCAGCAGCTTTGCGTTGCTCTTCGATCATCCGGTCGATCTTCTCGCCCAGGCCTTTGGCCGCGAGGCCCAGGTGGGTTTCAAGGATCTGTCCGACGTTCATACGCGAAGGTACGCCCAGCGGGTTCAGTACGACGTCGACCGGAGTACCGTTGGCGTCGTGCGGCATGTCTTCGACCGGCATGATCACCGAGACCACACCTTTGTTACCGTGACGACCAGCCATCTTGTCGCCCGGCTGGATGCGGCGGCGGATAGCCAGGTAGACCTTGACGATCTTCAGTACGCCCGGTGCCAGGTCATCGCCTTGCTGCAGCTTGCGCTTCTTGTCTTCGAACTTGTCATCCAGCAGACGACGGCGATCGACGATGTAAGCCTGGGCTTTTTCCAGCTGCTCGTTCAGAGCATCTTCGGCCATGCGCAGTTTGAACCACTGGCCGTGCTCCAGACCGTCCAGTACTTCGTCAGCGATCACGGTGCCTTTCTTCAGGCCCGCACCACCGTCGACCACTTGGCCGTTCAGGGCGGAACGCAGACGCTCGAAGGTTGCACCTTCGACGATGCGGAACTCTTCGTTGAGGTCCTTGCGGATCTCGTCCAGCTGCATCTTCTCGATGGCCAGGGCGCGGCTGTCGCGCTCAACGCCGTCACGGGTGAAGACCTGAACGTCGATGACAGTACCTTTGGTGCCGGTTGGCACACGCAGGGAGGTGTCTTTGACGTCGCTTGCCTTCTCGCCGAAGATTGCGCGCAGCAGCTTCTCTTCCGGAGTCAGCTGGGTCTCGCCTTTCGGAGTGACCTTGCCGACCAGGATGTCGCCAGCGCCGACTTCGGCACCCACGTAGACGATACCGGCTTCGTCCAGCTTGTTCAGCGCAGCTTCACCCACGTTCGGGATGTCTGCGGTGATTTCCTCTGGGCCAAGCTTGGTGTCACGCGCCACACAGGTCAGTTCCTGGATGTGGATCGTGGTGAAGCGGTCTTCCTGAACCACACGCTCGGACAGGCAGATGGAGTCTTCGAAGTTGAAGCCGTTCCACGCCATGAACGCGATGCGCATGTTCTGACCCAGTGCCAGTTCACCCATATCGGTGGACGGACCGTCGGCCATGATGTCGTGACGCTTGACCACATCACCTTTGCTGACCAGCGGACGCTGGTTGATGCAGGTGTTCTGGTTGGAGCGGGTGTACTTGGTCAGGTTGTAGATATCTACACCTGCTTCACCGGTCTCGACTTCGTCATCGGCAACACGCACGACGATACGGCTGGCATCGACCGAGTCGATCACGCCGCCACGACGGGCTACGACGCAGACGCCGGAGTCACGGGCAACGTTGCGCTCCATGCCGGTACCTACCAGCGGCTTGTCAGCGCGCAGGGTCGGTACAGCCTGACGCTGCATGTTCGAACCCATCAGTGCACGGTTGGCGTCGTCGTGTTCGAGGAACGGAATCAGCGACGCTGCGACCGAGACAACCTGCTTCGGCGAAACGTCCATCAAGGTGACGTCTTCCGGCGCCTTGACGGTGAATTCGTTCAGGTGACGAACCGCTACCAGCTCATCGATCAGTTGCTTCTTCTCGTTCATCGCGGCCGAAGCCTGGGCGATGACGTGATCCGCTTCTTCAATGGCCGACAGGAACACGATGTCGTCGCTGACCACGCCTTCCTTCACCACGCGGTACGGGCTTTCCAGGAAGCCGTACTGGTTGGTGCGGGCATAGGCCGCCAGGGAGTTGATCAGACCGATGTTCGGACCTTCAGGGGTCTCGATCGGGCACACGCGGCCGTAGTGGGTCGGGTGTACGTCACGGACTTCGAAGCCAGCACGCTCACGGGTCAGACCGCCAGGGCCGAGTGCAGAAACACGGCGCTTGTGGGTGATCTCGGAGAGCGGGTTGTTCTGGTCCATGAACTGCGACAGCTGGCTGGAACCGAAGAACTCTTTCACCGCCGCCGCTACCGGCTTGGCGTTGATCAGGTCTTGCGGCATCAGGCCTTCGCTTTCAGCCATCGACAGACGTTCCTTGACCGCACGCTCGACGCGCACCAGGCCAACACGGAACTGGTTCTCGGCCATCTCGCCAACGCAACGAACGCGACGGTTACCCAGGTGGTCGATGTCGTCGACGATACCTTTGCCGTTACGGATGTCGACCAGGGTCTTGAGGACCTCGACGATGTCTTCCTTGCTCAGCACGCCCGAACCTTCGATCTCGGTACGACCGATACGACGGTTGAACTTCATGCGGCCTACGGCGGACAGGTCGTAACGCTCGGCGCTGAAGAACAGGTTGTTGAACAGGGTCTCGGCAGCATCCTTGGTTGGCGGCTCGCCTGGACGCATCATGCGATAGATTTCGACCAAGGCTTCCAGCTGGTTGCTGGTGGTGTCGATCTTCAGGGTGTCGGAGATGAACGGACCGCAATCGATGTCGTTGGTGTACAGGGTCTCGATACGGACAACCTGCGCCTTGGCGACCTTGATCAGCAGCTCGGTGGTCATCTCGGTGTTGCACTCGGCGAGGATCTCGCCGGTAGCCGGATGCACGATAGCCTTGGCAGTGGTGCGACCCAGGACGTATTCCATAGGAACGTCGAGCTGCTTGACGCCGGCTTTCTCGAGCTGGTTGATGTGGCGCGCAGTGATACGGCGACCCTGCTCGACAATGACCTTGCCGGTTTCGTCATGGATGTCCATGACCGCGACTTCACCACGCAGACGCTGCGGTACCAGTTCCAGGCTCAGTTTTTCGCCGGAAACGTGGAACACGTTGGTGGTGTAGAAGGTGTTCAGAACCTCTTCGGTGCTGTAACCCAGCGCACGCAGCAGTACCGATGCCGGCAGTTTGCGGCGACGGTCGATACGCACGAATACGCAGTCCTTCGGGTCGAACTCGAAGTCCAGCCAGGAACCACGGTAAGGAATGATGCGAGCGGAGTACAGCAGCTTGCCGGAGCTGTGCGTCTTGCCACGGTCGTGGTCGAAGAACACACCAGGCGAACGGTGCAGCTGGGAAACGATCACACGCTCGGTACCGTTGATTACGAAGGTACCGTTCTCAGTCATCAGGGGGATTTCACCCATGTAGACTTCTTGCTCTTTGATGTCCTTGATCGCTTTGTTCGACGATTCCTTGTCGAAGATGATCAGGCGCACCTTGACCCGCAGTGGGACCGCGAAGGTCACGCCACGCAGGACACATTCCTTCACATCGAAGGCGGGTTCGCCCAGGCGATAGCCTACGTACTCCAGGGCAGCATTGCCGGAGTAGCTGATGATCGGGAATACCGATTTGAAGGCCGCGTGCAGGCCGACGTCGCGGAACTGATCCTTGGATGCTCCCGCTTGCAGGAATTCGCGATACGAATCCAGCTGGATGGCCAGGAGGTAAGGCACATCCATGACGTCCGGCAACTTGCTAAAGTCCTTGCGGATACGTTTTTTCTCAGTGTATGAGTAAGCCATCAGCGTTCCCCAGCTTGGTCACCTGCTTGTTTGGCTTCTCCCGGCGGGAGCAGCCAGAAAATCGTGCAAACCCCTTGGTTTGCGCCACCCACATGGGTGTCTTGCAGCTCGCTATCGGGGCCGATCTGATCGGCCACCAATAACGGAAAAAGGCCGGTGGCATAAGCCACCAGCCATCAGCCTTGTGCTCAACGCTCAGGCTGGCATCGCAAAGTCGAAATTACTTCAGCTCGACTTTAGCGCCTGCTTCTTCCAGCTTCTTCTTAGCGTCTTCAGCGGCTTCTTTCGAAACGCCTTCAGCTACGACCTGAGGAGCGCCGTCGACTTTCTCTTTGGCTTCTTTCAGGCCCAGACCGGTCAGTTCACGAACGGCCTTGATCACGTTTACTTTCTTCTCACCGGCTTCAAGCAGAACAACGTTGAATTCGGTTTGCTCTTCAACAACGGCAGCAGCAGCAGCTGGGCCAGCAGCGGCAACAGCAGCGGTAACGCCGAAGGTTTCTTCCATAGCTTTGATCAGCTCAACAACTTCCAGAACGGTTTTCTGGCCGATTGCTTCGATGATTTGCTCGTTAGTCAGGGACATGACTTAAATCCTGTATTGGGGTGACAGCCTTCGCAGCCATCAAATTAAACAAATGATTTTGAAAGAGGTTACGCCGCCTTAGGCAGCAGCAGCTTCTTTCTGGTCGCGAACGGCCGCCAGAGTACGAGCCAGCTTGCTGGTAGCGCCTTGAATCACGCTCATCAGACGTGCGATAGCTTCGTCACGGGTCGGCAAGGTAGCCAGTACATCGATCTGGTTGGCGGCAATGAACTTGCCGTCAAACGCAGCTGCCTTGATCTCGAACTTGTCCTGACCCTTGGCGAACTCTTTGAACAGACGAGCAGCAGCGCCCGGGTGTTCGTTGGAGAAAGCGATCAGGGTCGGGCCAGTGAAGGCGTCGTTGAGGACACTGAATTCAGTATCAGCAACAGCGCGCTTGAGCAGGGTGTTACGTACGACACGTACGTAAACGCCAGCTTCACGAGCCTCTTTACGGAGTCCGGTCATTGCGCCTACAGTCACACCACGGGCATCAGCCACGACAGCGGACAGAGCGACTTTGGCAGCCTCGTTGACTTCAGCGACGATGGCCTTCTTGTCTTCGAGTTTAATTGCCACGGGTTTACTCCTGGTTTCTACCGTTTCATCTGGCCGAAGCCGGATGTCGTTTTGGTGTCTGATTCGATAACGAATCGGGAGCACCATCTGCGTAGGCTGGTGGTTTAAGACTTGCGTCGCCTACGGTCTTGGATAGCCCCCGCCAGGCAGGGACCCCAATTTTTGCTGGCAGCACGACACGTCGTGCCGCCATGGTCTTACGCGTTCAGCGAACCTTGGTCGATGACCAGGCCTGGGCCCATGGTGGTGCTCAGGGTAACGCGCTTGACGTAAATACCTTTCGAAGAAGCTGGCTTGATACGCTTCAGATCAGCGATCAGGGCTTCAACGTTTTCCTTCAGCTTGACGGCTTCGAAGCCGACTTTGCCAACGGAGGTGTGAATGATACCGTTCTTGTCGGTACGGTAGCGAACCTGACCAGCCTTGGCGTTTTTGACAGCGCCGGCTACGTCTGGAGTCACAGTACCAACTTTCGGGTTAGGCATCAGGCCGCGAGGACCCAGAACCTGACCCAGCTGACCTACAACGCGCATGGCATCAGGCGATGCGATAACAACGTCATAGTTCAGGTCGCCGGCTTTCATTTCAGCAGCCAGATCGTCCATACCTACACGGTCAGCGCCGGCAGCCAGAGCGGCCTCAGCAGCTGGACCCTGGGTGAAGACGGCAACGCGTACGGTCTTGCCAGTGCCGTGTGGCAGCACAGTAGCGCTACGAACGACCTGGTCGGATTTACGCGGGTCAACGCCGAGATTGACAGCAACGTCGAAGGATTCGCTGAACTTCACGGTGGACAGTTCGGCCAGCAGCACGGCTGCTTCTTCGAAGTTGTAGACTTTGCCAGCTTCGATTTTCGAAGCAATAGCCTTTTGGCGCTTGGTCAGCTTAGCCATTACACACCCTCCACGTTCAGGCCCATGCTGCGGGCAGAGCCAGCGATGGTGCGCACAGCAGCGTCCAGGTCAGCAGAGGTCAGATCAGCCTGTTTGGTCTTGGCGATCTCTTCGAGCTGAGCACGGGTCACGGTACCAACTTTGACGGTGTTCGGACGAGCCGAACCACTGGTCAGGCCAGCAGCTTTCTTCAGCAGAACCGAGGCAGGGGTGCTCTTGGTCTCGAAAGTGAAGCTACGGTCGCTGTAGACAGTGATGATCACAGGAGTCGGCAGGCCGGCTTCTTGACCCTGAGTACGGGCGTTGAAGGCCTTGCAGAATTCCATGATGTTCACACCGTGTTGGCCCAGTGCTGGACCAACGGGTGGGCTTGGGTTGGCCTGGCCGGCCTTAACTTGCAGCTTGATGTAAGCCTGAATCTTCTTAGCCATGAGCTACTCCAAAATCGGGTACGAACGCCAGAAGGCTCCCCGGATGACTTGCGTTTTATCCCAGTGACGACAAAACCCCGCAGCACACAGGGCTGCGGGGTATGGGATGCTTCGTCCGCCTAGACCTTTTCGACCTGGCTGAACTCGAGCTCTACCGGGGTAGAGCGACCGAAAATGAGCACCGCCACCTGGAGGCGACTCTTTTCGTAGTTAACCTCTTCGACACTGCCATTGAAGTCTGCGAACGGACCGTCAATGACTCGAACCACTTCACCTGGTTCGAACAGCGTCTTCGGCTTCGGCTTGTCGCTACCGTCGGCAACGCGACGCAGGATAGCCTCAGCTTCTTTATCAGTGATTGGCGCAGGCTTGTCTGCGGTACCACCGATGAAGCCCATCACACGAGGGGTATCCTTGACCAAGTGCCAAGTCCCTTCGTTCATCTCCATCTGGACCAGTACATAGCCAGGGAAGAATTTGCGCTCACTCTTGCGCTTCTGGCCGTTACGCATTTCAACGACTTCTTCGGTCGGAACCAGAATTTCGCCGAAACCGTCTTCCATGCCAGCCAGCTTGACGCGCTCGATCAGCGAGCGCATCACATGCTTCTCGTAACCCGAGTAAGCATGCACTACGTACCAACGCTTAGCCACGGGACACCCTTAGCCAACAATCAAGGAGACCGCCCAGCCGAGCAGGGAATCAAGACCCCACAACAGCAGCGCCATAACCAGAACTACAGCCACGACAATCAGCGTGGTCTGAGTGGTTTCTTGGCGGGTCGGCCACACGACTTTACGGATCTCGGTACGAGCTTCCTTCGCCAACGCAAAGAACGACTTACCCTTCGCAGTCTGCAGGGCAACAAAGCCAGCAGCCGCAGCCAGGGCGAGCAATGCAAGGACGCGATACAGGATTGGGGAGGCGGAGTAATATTGATTACCCACGACGCCAACAACCACCAAAGCAACTACAGCCAGCCACTTGAACAGATCAAAACGCGATTCTTGGGCTTCAGTTTTGGGAGTCATCGGGGAGGATCCTGTGAGAAGAAAGCCAATCACACCGAGGTGAATGGCAGGTCAGGAGGGAATCGAACCCCCAACCTACGGTTTTGGAGACCGTCGCTCTGCCAATTGAGCTACTGACCTGTAACGCTGTATCAGGCCGGCCATTATACCGGCCTGATCAAGTAAATCAACTACTTATTCGATAATTTTTGCTACGACGCCGGCGCCGACGGTACGACCGCCTTCACGGATAGCGAAGCGCAGACCGTCTTCCATTGCGATGGTCTTGATCAGCGTGACAGTCATCTGAATGTTGTCACCTGGCATTACCATTTCAACGCCTTCCGGCAGTTCGCAGTTACCGGTCACGTCAGTGGTACGGAAGTAGAACTGAGGACGGTAGCCTTTGAAGAACGGAGTGTGACGGCCGCCTTCTTCCTTCGACAGGACGTAGACTTCTGCGGTGAACTTGGTGTGCGGCTTGACCGAACCTGGCTTGACCAGAACCTGGCCACGCTCAACGTCGTCACGCTTGGTACCACGCAGCAGAACGCCGCAGTTCTCGCCAGCACGACCTTCGTCCAGCAGCTTGCGGAACATCTCAACACCGGTGCAGGTGGTGGTGGTGGTGTCACGCAGACCAACGATTTCCAGCGGATCCTGAACGCGGACGATACCACGCTCGATACGACCGGTAACAACGGTACCACGACCCGAGATCGAGAATACGTCTTCGATTGGCATCAGGAACGGCTTGTCGATAGCACGCTCTGGCTCTGGGATGTAGCTGTCCAGAGTTTCAACCAGCTTCTTGACGGCAGTGGTGCCCATCTCGTTGTCGTCTTTGCCTTCCAGCGCCATACGAGCCGAACCGATGATGATCGGAGTGTCGTCGCCTGGGAAGTCATAGGTGGACAGCAGGTCGCGAACTTCCATCTCGACCAGTTCCAGCAGCTCAGCGTCGTCTACCAGGTCAGCCTTGTTCAGGAAGACCACGATGTACGGAACGCCAACCTGACGGGACAGCAGGATGTGCTCACGGGTTTGTGGCATCGGGCCATCAGCGGCCGAGCAAACCAGGATCGCGCCGTCCATCTGGGCAGCACCGGTGATCATGTTCTTCACGTAGTCAGCGTGACCTGGGCAGTCGACGTGAGCATAGTGACGAATGTTCGAGTTGTACTCGACATGAGCGGTGTTGATGGTGATACCGCGCGCTTTTTCTTCTGGAGCCGAGTCGATCTTATCGAACTCAACGACTGCCGAACCGAAAACTTCGGAGCAGACGCGAGTCAGAGCTGCAGTCAGAGTGGTTTTACCATGGTCAACGTGGCCGATAGTGCCAACGTTCACGTGTGGTAGGGAACGATCAAACTTTTCCTTAGCCATCGATACAATCCTCCGCAGAAGAAATAGTCTTACGCTGATAAAACAAAGGCAGATATTTTCATATCTGCCTTGTTTATATGGAGCTCTTGAGCGGACTTGAACCGCTGACCTCACCCTTACCAAGGGTGTGCTCTACCAACTGAGCTACAAGAGCGAAACACTTTGCGCAAAACCCAGCAAACTTGGAGCGGGTAGCGGGAATCGAACCCGCATCATCAGCTTGGAAGGCTGAGGTTCTACCACTAAACTATACCCGCGGAGCTTGCGGCTCTCGCTAAAACTGGTGGAGGGAGAAGGATTCGAACCTTCGAAGCTCTCGCAACGGATTTACAGTCCGTCCCCTTTGACCGCTCGGGAATCCCTCCAGATGTGGCCGGCATTTTATTTGGCTGCCGCCCTAGTGTCAAGCTATTTTTCAAATTTTTTCAATCAAATCTGAAACTTAGCTACGTTGACACCGCTTCCAGTTCCGCCACCTGAGTGGTGTTCCCTGTGAAGCGGGCGCCATTCTATCAAGCTATTCGCCAGTTGCAATACCCTGGCAGAAAATAATTTTATGTTTTAAGTCTTTGAAATCACTGGAAAGTGCGGCGAGTACGGTTTGGTCCAGCAACCGCTCGCTTTCCGGGGAAACCTTAAGCCAGAGACCATCGGCCCCCGGCAGCTGACCCGACACAGGCAATGCATTGATATCCAGGCTCAGCAAGCGCTGACGCAGTGCATCAAGCTGCTCTTTACCCGCCAGGCCACCGACAACCAGGCACTCATCGCGACGTCGGGCCGGTGTGGACACGCCTGTTTCACGCAGCAGGCGGATCTCTTGTTGGTTACCTTTGTACAACGATAGCGGGGCGACATCCTTGACCTTGAGCGGGGCTTCCTGTTGATGCCAGACGTAATAGAAGACGTTGAGCACCAGCAACAGCAGAAACAACCAACGCATAAGCACCTCAGTCCAATGGGCAGGCCATTGCCAGGCCAACGAATACCAGGTCAGGGACTACCCGCGCCTGCGGCGCAGCTTCACGCACCAACGGCGCATCCCCGCCGGTAAGGAACACGGTAAAATCCTCCCCCCACAGCGCACGCGCCTGTTCGAGCTGAGTCCGAGCAAAGCCTTGCAGCATTAATACACAACCACGCTCCACAGCCTCGACGGTTGAGCGCCCCGGGGCAAGGCTGGTCAATGCACGCGCTGCCGAAGCATCGTCATAGCGGATACGCCGGGTATGTGTACGCAACTGACTACGCATCAGCGGCATCCCCGGACAGATATAACCACCCAGGTGCTCGCCATCGGCGGCGATGAAGTCAGCCTTGGCAGCGGTCCCCAGGTCGATCACCAGGCAAGCACCCTTGGCCAGGTGAAACGCACCCAACGCTGCGAGCCAGCGATCCATGCCCAGGCGTTGATAGTCTTCATAGCCGTTACGCACCCCAGCTGCTTGCTGCGCAGGCTCTGCGACTTGCGCCACCACACGGAATGCCTGGCCGATCAGTGCACAAAGTGCAGCAGTTTCTTCCTCGCTGCGCACACTGACAATACGGCAACCCGACAAACGCAGCGACGCCAAGGTACTGACCTCGGCCACCAGCGACTGGTCCGAATCGACAATACCGCCGCCCACGATCGTAGCGTCGCCAGCATGAATGACCCGCCACTTGATAAAGCTGTTACCGCAATCGAGCTCAAGAATCATCACGCAACCTCAAACTGAGCTCACCACCGCTGAAGCTCTTTTCCACACCGTCGACCTCAAGGCGCAAGCCGCCCTGCCCGTCCACACCAAGCACCACCCCATCGATCCGGGTGCTGCCGGCAACCAGCGATACGTTACGCCCCTGCCATAGATGCGCTTGCTCCCACTCCTCCTGGAATGCGGCAAAACCATAGCGGCGGTGACGCGCCAATTCATGTTGCAGTTGCTGGCTGAGCATCGCCACCAAGTGATTGCGATCAATTGCGGCGCCAACCTCACGTCGCATCGAGGTCCACGCCTGGTCGACCTGGTCATTGGTCTGCATGTTCACATTAATGCCAATACCAAGCACCACGTGACAGACGTCTGCGGGGTCGCCGACCAGCTCAAGCAAGATGCCCGTGATCTTCTGCCCACGCACAAGCACATCATTGGGCCATTTAAGCCCCACATCCTTTACGCCGAAACCTTGCAGCGTACGCATTACCGCCAACCCCACCACCAGGCTCAGCCCTTCGAGCTGGCGCATGCCACCTTCGACACGCAAGACGAGGCTGTAATAGAGGTTCTCTGCGAAGGGGCTTACCCATTGACGACCACGGCGGCCACGCCCGGCATTCTGGCGCTCGGCCAGTACCAAAAAAGGAGCAGCCTGCCCCTCACCCGCAAGCCGCAGCCCTTCGGCGTTGGTCGAATCAATGGTTTCGTGGATGAAAACTGGCCACTGCTCGCCCTCGGCAAACTCGGCGATCGCCTTCGCTTCGAGCAGGGCCAGAGGCGCCGCTAACTGGTAGCCGCGGCCACGAACCTTGTGAATGGTGAGGTTCAACTCAGTCTCCAGGTGCTGCAGCTGCTTCCAAACGGCGCTGCGACTCACCCCGAGGGCTGCCCCCAAGGCTTCTCCGGAATGGAACCGGCCATCCTTGAGGAGATTCAACAACTTCAGCATGCCAGTCTCGACTTGGAATAAGGCTGGCATGATAGCTATGGGTAGTGGCCTTGCATAGGAAAAGGGCCGCCCGCAGACGCTACCAACAGGGAGTTTTCCAGCCCAAAGACAAAACCCCTACCTGCTCGCGCAGATAGGGGTTTTGCGAAATGAATCTTGACGATGACCTACTCTCACATGGGGAGACCCCACACTACCATCGGCGATGCATCGT